>DATAOU010000211.1:0-4026 GCA_036265575.1 Pyrinomonadaceae bacterium | reverse complement strand
CGAGTTCCCGGGTCGCTTTTCAGAATTTTGCAAACTTCCAGCCCGGGCATCTTCGGCAGCATGAGATCCAGAATAATCAAAGATGGCTTTTCGCTGCGCGCTTTCTCCAGCCCCGCAGCGCCATCGGGCGCGGTCGAGGTCGCGAAACCGGCCTTGCGCAAATTGAGTGCGAGAAGATCGACCACATCACGTTCGTCCTCGATGATGAGGACTGTGTTGCTGGCTGCAGGTTCCATTGGCGGTTTGCTTTTATCGCCCAAAATCCTTCGCTTCGCCAGCCCACAAGCAAGCTCATGTTGCATCCCTGGCTTGACTAGCCTCGCGCGAGCAATGTGCCACTCGTCGATCAATCTGCATTGACACAATGGCAAGTCGTCCAAGTTTAACCCCGACTAGTGCCGGAGGGCGGTAGACTATACGCAAAACCTCATGTCAGACTCTTTGCTTTCCATTAGCCGTACACATGAAAGGAAAACACCGTTACATCTTGTTCGTTCTGACCTGAGCTTGCGATGCCTGTCACGAAAAGAACGTGTCGCGTTAGGGGCGATTTGTCTTTGTACATTGGCTCTGCTTGCTGCTCTTCAGCATGGCCGGGTATTTGTCGGCGACGAAATCGGAACGCTGAGATACCTGAAAAAAAGCCCAACTTACATCTTGACCCATTTCGCCACCCATCTCTCGATGAATTATTTTATTTTGGTCGAGAAGGGCGTTGCCTGGCTGTGTGGAGCAACGGATTGGCGGCTAACTCTACTCCCGCTGGCTGCTGCCATTGCAATAATTCCGCTGACTGCTTCGCTTGCGCTCAAGCTCACAGGTTCAACGCGCATCGCACTGATTGCTGCCAGCTTAGCTGCATTCAATCCCTATCTAGTGTCGTGGGGTCCGGCGATTCGCTCCTACTCGCTCTTGGTGGCGTTTAGTTTATTGGCAATCAATGAATTTTTTAATTGGTACCGGCAGCACGACTGGTGGAGCGGCGCGCGTTGCGCCGCCATCGTGCTCCTGCTGTTACTGGCGCATCCCAACGGCGTTTACACAGTCGCATTCCTCATCCTATTGTTGGTGGCTGAAGGTGTTTCCACCGGTTTCTCCGGCGGTAGAAAGTTTCTCTGGGAATCTAGGACTCTTTGGATTCCGTTGGCTGGTGCAGCGGTAGTAGTCGGCGTGGCTTACTGGCACCTGCTCCCCGATATCGCGAAGGTTAACAGGGAGTGGGGAACCGATACGCCTCCAACGAGCATGGGATATCTTCCACAGGTGTTTACCACATACATGGGTGTTGGTTACGCCGTGTGGTTGTCCGTCCCGTTGCTGCTTCTCGCCTGTTGGTCGGCAGCGCGAGAGAAACGAGCGCTTCTTCTGCTGTGTGTAGCCATTATTCTAGCGCCGACCCTCATGTCCTTGCAAGGGGTCTCTGTTTATACGTGGACGTACGCCCGCTATCTAATTTTTTCTCTGCCCTTGCTTTTGATCCTGATGGCAGAAGGGATCGATTGGCTTGCGAGGCATGTCCGGATACGAGGAGGCACCGCCATAGCAGCCTGGGGTCTCACAGCAATAATTGTCTTATGCTGGACGCCGTCCGTCCGCGCGCAGTTTGTCGCCAAGAAACAATGGCCATATGCCCGGGTGGCCAAGTTTCTGCACGAGCGAATGCAGAAAGACGACGTGATCGTCGCGGGCTGGAGCATCGGGTTCACACTCTCGCAGTTCTTCGACCACCCCAAAGATCGCATCATGCTGCCCAACAATTACGTTAACAAAGTCGCTAATCAACTCGATCCCCGAGTGGCAGGGCGCGTCTTTTACGTGACAGGGCCAGGCGCCGCAAACGGTCGCACTGCGCCTATCCGACATTTCGGGCAGGCAGAAGTTACAATTTACAAGGGCAAAACCGCACGGGCATTGCTCCAGGAATGGAGAGAAGATCTGCTGCGTCGAACTGCGGGCCGCATTTATGCGCCGTTTACAGGCGATTATCAACTGCTCGCGCTACTCGAAGAGAAGTTACCTTCTGGCCAGTCGGCAGACCAATGGCGCTCGCTCGCCGAGCGTTGCCGCGCACAACATCCGGCGGCGCATGATGCGCCACGTCACCTGCAAAAGGCGGCACGAGCCGTCGTATTTCCGTAACGAGCTTCCACCCAATCCTTCCCCGGGACATTGGGCAAACAAGGTCGCGCTCTTCCGATTCCCTCCATCGGACCGTGGTTTGCCAAACGCGCGTTTCCCCTAAGCGTTGAGCCACAGGCAAAAATCGGAACCAAAATGACACGGGCTCGCCAAAGCATCTCCTGTTTGGTAGTTTTTTTGGCGTGACCGATGCAATCGAACTTACCGTTGTGATGCCTTGCCTGAACGAGGCAGAAACGCTGGCGCCTTGCATCGAGAAGGCGCGGCTGGGCATCGAGCGCTCCGGCGTCCGCGGCGAGATTGTTGTCGCCGACAACGGCAGCAAGGATAATTCAGTCCTAATCGCGGAGAAACTGGGAGCGCGCGTTGTTCATGTGAAAAAGAAAGGCTACGGCAACGCGTTGCGCGGCGGGATTCAAGCCGCGTCGGGAAAATGGATTGTCATGGGCGACGCCGATGAGAGCTACGATTTTTCGGAGACGGGTCGCTTCGTCAAAAAATTTCAGGAAGGTTTTGAATTGGTAGCCGGTTGCCGCCTCCCGAACGGCGGCGGAAAAGTTATGCGCGGCGCGATGCCGTTTTCACACCGTTGGTTGGGAAACCCGCTCTTTTCGCGAATGGCACGGCATATGTTTGCCGCGCCTATTCACGATGTTTATTGCGGCCTACGTGGATTCACGCGGGAACTCTACAATCGACTGGACCTTCAGTGCGAAGGAATGGAATTCGCCACAGAGATGATTATCAAAGCGAGTTTGCACGGTGCACGGATCGCCGAAATCCCCATTACCCTGCATCCTGACGGGCGCAAGACCAACGCGCCGCATCTGCGAACCATTCGGGATGGCTGGCGTACACTGCGCTTTTTTCTGATATTCAGTCCGCGATGGCTCTTTCTGGCTCCCGGTTTTATTTTGGCTCTGCTCGGACTGGCCGGATACGTCGTGGCGTTGCCAGGATTGCAAATCGCTGGCGTGACATTCGATGCGCACACGCTTTTGTTTTCCAGCCTCGCCATTCTAATGGGTTATCAATCCGTTCTGTTCGCCATCTTCGCCAAAACGTTCGCCATCAGCGAAGGTTTCCTGCCGAAGGACCCCCGCGTTGATCGCTTTTTCAAAGTAATCTATCTGGAACGCGGTCTGGCGCTTGGCACCGTGGCTTTTTTGGCTGGCTTGATTTTGTTGGGCGTCGCCGTGTTCCAGTGGAAGTCTGTCCATTTCGGCCGCCTCGATTACTCCATCACCATGCGTTGGGTCATTCCAGGCGCGACATTGACGGCGTTGGGCTTTCAAACGGTGCTCTCAAGTTTTTTTGTAAGTATTCTGGGAATGAAGCGTCGTCTATGAGCCACTCTTCATTAGACACAACATTAGAACTTGTGCTCTTGCTAGAGTCCTGTTCACGGCCGCAGGCCAATGATGGATGACCAGGTTTGAGCGGTTGGATCGCGTATGTGCGTGGCAACTGCCACTAACCCGATTTCAGCCTGAGTTCTCCAGTTTCTTCAGTATCCTTGGGATGCACCGAAAATGGGTTTGATCGAATCTGTTCATGGAGGATACGTCCATGAGAGGCGCATCGTGGTCCTCAGCGACTGGTGTTCCAAACTCATTCCATTCAATTCCAAGGTGCTGGACGTCGGCTGCGGTGATGGCCGACTCGATCGCTTGGTCGCTGACAAGCGACCGGATATTTCGATTCGGGGGATCGATGTTTTCCAGCGCAAAGATGCCGTTATGCCCATGCAGACATTTGATGGCGAGTCCATACCGTATGCCGAAGGCAGCTTTGATATTGTGATGTTTGTTGATGTGCTCCACCACGCCGGCCAGCCAATGACTCTGCTTCGCGAAGCAGCTCGTGTCGCCCGACAGGCAATTCTCA
>DATAOU010000210.1:0-55864 GCA_036265575.1 Pyrinomonadaceae bacterium | reverse complement strand
TCTTCCGGACTCAGCTCCCGGGGACTGCCGTCAGCATTGAAGAGCCGCCGATCGGTAACTTTGAAATTTGTTTGTTCCTCGCTCATTTGTCCCAAACCTCAAGAGCACTTGCCAAGCACCGTGCCCGCAGCAATTGATTTTTTATTTGATAATCGATGGTAGCATCCGCATCTGGCGCCTGCAAACCGGTCGGGTTTCGAGTTCCGACTTTCGAGTTTCGCGTTCGAAATGCCAACTTCCTGATGGCTTCGTTTGGCCGAAAGGTGTCCGGGTCTTAAACTCACGGATGGTTTAATCAAAACCCGGAAGTCTTGACTCGAAACTCGAAACTCGAAACTAATTTATGCGTGCAACTTTTGAAGACCTGATCAAGCTGATGGAAAAATTGCGTTCGCCGGAGGGTTGTCCCTGGGATCGCGAACAAACTTACGCCACGCTGGCGCCAATGCTGTTGGAAGAAGCCTATGAAGCGTTTGAAGCCGTCGAGGAAGCACGCGAAGGCCGCCCGGCTGAACTGCGCGATGAGCTTGGGGATCTGTTGTTTCAGATCGTCTTCTATGCGCAGGTCGCGCGCGAACGTGGTGAGTTTGCAATCGAGGACGTGACAAATGCAATTCATACCAAGATGGTGCGCCGCCATCCGCATGTGTTCGCCGACACTGAGGCAAACGACTCGGCAACCGTGTTGCGCAACTGGGAAGTGATGAAAGCTGAAGAGCGGCGCGCGGCCGGGAAAAGCGAACGCGAAGAGTCACTGCTCGATGGTGTTTCGTCAAAAGCGCCGGCGCTGATGGAAGCTCATCAACTTTCGACCAAAGCCGCGCGTGTGGGCTTTGACTGGAAGCGAATCGAGGACATTTTTGCAAAGCTGGAAGAAGAAATGAACGAGTTGCGTGATGCCATTGCGAATCACGCAAGTTCAAACAGCGAGGCGGATCACACCCGCGTGCGCGAAGAGATCGGCGACTTACTGTTTGCAGTTACAAACATCGCGCGGCACCTGCATGTCGAACCCGAGGCAGCGCTAAAACTTACCAATCGCAAATTCCGGCGGCGCTTTGGGTATATTGAAAAGAAACTACAAGAACGTGGCGACGGGTTTGACGCGACCAGCCTGAATGAGATGGAGACGCTCTGGCAGGAAGCGAAGCGCAGTGAAACCTAATCAAACTTCAACTCATTCACTGGGACCGCGGGCGTCGCGCCCGCATTGCTGCATCATCAGACGTGGTTAGCGGGTCTCGTTGATCGCGCTGCCCGCTCATTGCTGGCGGGACGCCCGCGGTCCCAGTAAAGAAAAAGGCCCGCTCGAAAGCGGGCCTTCTGTTTACTGTTTATTGTTGGGTAACTAGTCGTTCAACTGCACCGAACGCAGAATATTGCGGAAAGCAGTTTGGTACGAACTGAACTCATTGCTCGGCGCAACCGCAATCATGTAAAAGAGCTGGCCGTTGCGCAACTGCGTCGTAACCACAGTTACGATTTCTGAGCGCCCAGTTGCTTCGTTGACGTTGTTAAGCGTCGTGGTCAGGCCGGTCCTCCCCGAAATCGTGGTGCGCTGATAGCCGGTTTGCTGGCGCAGGTTTCCACCGAGCCCGTTAAGAAACTCATTAGTTGCCTGTTGCAAATTGTTGCTTTGCCCCTGGAACACACCGAAATTTACGCCGTGCGTGAAAACCACCTGGTTCTGGTATTGACCATACGCACCTTCAGGAGAAAACCAGATACTGTTGTTGCCGCCTAACTCGCGCCAGTTGCTGGGAACGCTCACGCGCAAGGCACCGCCAAACTCTGAATAGTTCTGATATTGCGTGGACGGATAACCGACCCTACCAGTCGGCGCGTTGGTCGGATAGTTTCCTGTGTTGCCGGTACTCTCGCCATTTGGATAGCGCTGACCGCTCCGCGCAATTTCCTGCATTGAAGGTGCTCGGCCCATGCCACGCAAGCGCGCCTGGACTTGCTCAAACTCGCGCGAGTCGCGCACCGGATTGACCACGCGCAGATACTGCGCTTCTTGATTGATGCGCGCGTAACGATTTGCCGGGCTCGGGTGATCGCTCAAGAAACCGCCGCCGCCCCCGCCGCTGGTCCGTTCAATCGTCTGAAACATGTTGGCCAAATCGTGCGGGTCATAACCGGCGCGCGCCATAATCTGCGCGCCCAGTATGTCCGCTTCGGTTTCGTATTCGCGGCTGAATTTCAGAAAGTAAACGCCAACACCCTGGCCTGCTACCTGGGCCGCGGCTCCTGCTGGTCCACCCAGAATCTGACCGCCGATACCGAGAATGCCGGCTAACAATCCGTACTTCGCTGCCTTGGATGCCTGGGCCGTGCCGTGACGCAAGGCGACGTGACTAAGCTCGTGGGCCATAACCCCCGCCATTTCACCTTCATTGCGCGCTGCCTCGATCATGCCGCGGTTTACATACATTGGCCCACCAGGCAAAGCAAACGCGTTGATGTCACTCGCATTTATGACCTTGAAATAGTATTGAAACTCGGGATGCTGAAACTCTGGTGGAATCGCAGCCACCAACCGCATGCCTACGCGCGAAACATAGCTGATAGTTTGCGCATCGTTCAGCAGAGGAAACTGTTGTTCAGCTTCGGCCGCAGCCTGGCGCCCGGCTTTAACGTCATCAGCCACTTTGTACTTGTTGCTGTGATACGAAATTTTTGTTTGCGTGAAAACTGAAACGGGCATCGCAAAAATTGCAACTGCCGCCACCAGCGCCATCGCCCTTTGTAGACTGTAATAGTTTTTTCTAATCATTTGTTTTCTCCATACCGGCAAAGCCGAAACTCAAACTCAAATCGCACCCAAGAAAAAAGCGGCCAACCCTGGGATTGTGCCGCGTCGAAATCTCTTGGCCCAACCTCCCCGGGATCTATGCACTTACCGTGTTCACGCCATTCAGGGAAGAGAGCGTCTGGCCTGGCTTCTGTTTGATGAGTTATCGCAAACCTGCGTTCGCCCATCTTCTGTTGCCAATGTGTTACGAGCCGCGAGTCAAAGCTGAACCAAAACGCAACATTGCTAGCGTCTTTAAGAACGATTTCGGTTCGAAGATTCAGCAAGCTGTTCTGGCAAAGCCTCCGCGCCAACGTATTGCAATGCCAGTGCCAGACGCACGACTTCAGATCAAGACTTCTTTAACTCGATATGATCGTTGAACCACTGTGCCGGATCCGCCAGGGCGCTGATGTGGTGAGGCTTGCCTTTGGCTACGCGAATCATCGAAACAATCAGAAATATGAAAGCAGCTAGTTTGAAAAGAAAACCGCCGGCACTACTGCCAGTGATTGCTCCGAGAACCCCAAAGGCGGTAGAAATCACCAAAATCGCGACATGCAGGGCCAATCCCTGCGCAGCGTGAAAACGTACTTTCGGTTCGCTGCGGGGAACCAGGAACAGTTCCACCAACGATGCTATTACTCCGATAAAGGGTGCATAAGGCAGGACCGTTGCCAGGTTTTCGGGAATTCCCAAACCGGGAACAGATGTCGAACTTGGTCTCTGGGCTAGTTGGGGCACCGGCGCAGCCGCGTGATAGGGCGCGGGTGGCGAGTAAGTAGGCGGCACGAAAACTGAAGGATACGAAGTTTCCAACGTTGCCTTGTCGTAACGTCTTGTGGGAGTTTCTGAATAAATATTGGCGCGCGCTTCTTCGTTAGCCGCTGAACCGACTTCACGCGTGGCGCGGCGCACCGGCTGCGTTACAGGTCCCTTGCCGCCGTCACCTCGATCCTTTTCTGCATTCTTTACAAAATCCGGATCGAGTGGGTTGGTGTCGTATTTACTCCTTTTTGTCTCCATCGACAGTTCCTACGACGCGTTAGCTAAGATGGTTCAATCTTACTCGCCTGTCACGGCATACTCAACTTCTTGCCAGCGGCCATCGGGCTCAGAAATCTTAAATGCGCGCATCACCGGTTGGGCGCCGGACAAGCCGACGATGAAATAGATCGCCTGGGGGTAATAGGCCAGCCGCACGTCAGTCTCTGACGGCAGGGGCTCGGTCGCACGCGGATGAGAGTGGTAGATGGCAAGAAGCTGTTCGCCGCGTTCACGCATCTGACGCTGTGCCGCGAACAAATCTTCCGGCGCCGCTTCATAAGCGACCTGCGCATTCGCGGCGACGTTGCGCAGCGGATAAAGGCTCGTAGCGCGCTCGTCGTCGCCGCCGATCAAACCGCAGCACTCGTCCGGTGCGGCTTGTTTCGCCGCTGCAAAAATCTCTTCAAGCTGTCGAAGAGTCAAAGTTGTCATTTAGCTTGCCTGACGACCCAGTGCTGAGATCGCGCAGGTGAAATGGGTGACAGAGTTTGAACCTGAGCAAGCATCACGAAGTTTCAGAGTCCAAGCTTTAGCTTGATTCTTTCCGACAGAAGAGCAACCTGACGGTTGTACTCTGAACTGCTTGACGCTCACTCATCAGACATCTGGGGGTCCGTCAATCTTTGACTACCCGCAAGTGCAGTTCTTCCAGTTGCTTCTGATCAACTTCACCGGGCGCGTCAATCATCAGATCTGTTGCTGAAGCGGTCTTGGGAAACGCCATCACATCGCGAATGTTTTCCGTGCCCGCTAACACCATCATCAACCTTTCAATGCCGGGCGCGATACCACCATGAGGCGGCGTGCCATACTCGAGGGCATCAAGAAAAAATCCAAAGCGTGAACGCGCTTCTTCTGTGGTTAAGCCCAGGGCCTTAAAGACAAGCCGCTGCACGTCGCGCCGATGAATACGAATGGAGCCACTGGCCATCTCAACGCCGTTGATAACGGGGTCGTAGGCCTTAGTTCGAAGGTTAGCCAACAACTCGGTTTCGCCTCCCTCAACGGCGCGCTCAAGCAGGCCCAGGTCTTCATCGAGCGGCGAGGTGAAGGGATGATGCATTGCATAATAGCGGCCATCGTCTTCGTGATACTCGAACATCGGAAACTCGGTTACCCACAACGGCGCATACGCATTTGCGGGAATAAGCTTCTCCCGTCGCGCAACCTCGTTTCGCAAAGCGCCCAAACTTGCCGTCACTGTTTTTGCTTTTCCAGCCACTATCAGGACTGCATCCCCTTTTTGAGCAGCCGCAGTCGTGGCCAAAGCGTTTACCATATCCTCACCCAGGACTTTCAGGAGCGATGAAGTGATTTCGTCGCCAAGCTTTATCCAAGCCAGGGCCGTAGCCCCGTAACGCTTTGCAAACTCCTGCAATTCGTCGAGTGTCTTGCGTGAAAGCCCCGAGCCGCCTTTAATGACAATCCCCTGCACCGATCCGCCACCAGCCAGCGCCGCGGCATAAGGAGCGAAAGTAGTTCCCTCGACCGCCTTTGAAAGATTCTGCAACTCCAGGCCATCAATGCGCAGGTCCGGCTTATCCGATCCCCAACGCCGCATCGCTTCTGCGTAAGTAAAGCGTGGGAACGGCAGCGGCAGGTCAACTCCAATCAGTTTGAAGATGCGCGCGAACAGTCCTTCCGTGACTGAATAAATCTGGTCGAGTGTCGCAAAACTCATTTCCAGATCGAGCTGAGTAAATTCAGGCTGGCGGTCAGCGCGCAGATCCTCGTCACGAAAACAGCGCGCGATCTGAAAATACTTATCCAGCCCGGCGATCATGCAAAGCTGTTTGAACAACTGAGGCGACTGGGGCAACGCGAAGAATTTTCCCGGCTGCACGCGCGAAGGAACAATGTAATCGCGCGCACCTTCAGGGGTGGACTTGATTAGAATTGGTGTTTCAATTTCCGTGAAGCCCTGCTCGTCCATGTACCTGCGAATCTCACGCAGCACGCGATGCCGCAAGCGCAGGTTCGACTGCAGTTGTGGCCGGCGCAGGTCCAGATAACGATACTTTAGACGAAGATCTTCACTCGCTAGCGCATCGACAGAAGATTCGAGTTGAAACGGCAGCGTGCGCGCGTCGTTCAGGATCAGGACTTCGCGTGCCTGTACTTCGACTTCTCCAGTTGGAAGTTTTGGGTTGCGTGAGGCTTCGTCGCGAAGCACTACTTGTCCGGTAACCGCGATGACGAACTCGCCGCGCGACTCTTTGGCTTTTGCATGGGCGTCAGGCGCGTCTTCGGAATTGAAGACCACCTGAGTAATGCCGTCGCGATCGCGCAGATCGATAAACGTCAATTCCCCGAAGTCGCGGCGCTTCGCGACCCATCCCATCAGGGTAACCGTCGCGCCGACATCAGTCGCGCGCAAAGCACCGCACGAATGTGTGCGTTCAAGACTTCCTAAGTGATCAAGCATTGTTGATAGATATTAACCGGGTGACGCATTGAGGGCCAGCGTGTTTTCGGCTGGGCCGTCTAACGTGCGGAAGGTGTATGACCTTCCTCCGACCACTCACGAAAAGAGGGGCTATGCCCTTCGTTGGGGCGCAGCCCCAATATGTTTTAATGGAGCGCTCGGCAGATCCGCCACGGCACATCAGACGGCGTAGCCGCATCTATTCTTGAGTAATCTCAATTAGATTACCGCCAGGGTCGCGCACGTAAAACCGATTCACACCAGGAATCGGTCGTGGGTCGGAAATGATGCCGACACCGGAATCGCGCAGGTACTGCTCAGCAGTCACAACATCGGCGACAACATAACAAACATGCCGGTCACTCGCCCGGTTATTTCCGTCTTCCTCAACTGATAAATGAAGCTGAACGCCGCCGAGTTCGTACCATGCGCCCACGTTTTGTCTTGAGCCGGGCGGTTTCGGCAGTTCTCGCAGCCCCAACACACTCCCATAAAACTCTTTCGCGGCAGCTTCCGCGTTCGCCGGAACGGTGACGTTCACATGACTCATGGCGACAACACGGAAGGACGAGCTGTTATTGCTGTTGGTGCTCATGTTCTCTATACCTCACCTGACGGCTTAGCTTCGCCGTATGCGTGCGGAAAGCTCTGTCCGCGGCTTCGCCGCATTCCGTGCGAAAGGCTCTGCCTTTCCGTTAGCCCACCATTTGTTTGAGGCTGGGCCTCCGGAGGCGTAGCCTCAGTCGATTTTTAGACGGCCCGGAAAGGCGGAGCCTTTCCGCATAGAAGGCGGCAAAGCCGCGAGCAGAGCATTTCCCAAAAGGCGGCAAGCCGCAGATGACGCTCTTAAGATTCTTTCGCTGCCGGTTGGTTCTGCATGCCGGCATTGAACTCAGCGGAACGATTTCGAGGAATGCTCAACGTCTTCCAATCTCGCGCACGAAAATGTTTTGCCAAAAAAACTATCTGACCAATGTGATTTGCGTAGTGCATCAGTTGCCGGTTGATTGCCTGGGCGACGGTATGCTCCTCGCCACGAATCATAACTCTTGTCATCAAGTCGTCTGCGTCGAGCGGCTCGAGCGCAGCAAAGACACATTGCCACCCACGTTCCCAGTAATCACGCAAGTCTTTCACGGTTGCACTTGGCTCAATCACAAACTCCATGTCGCGATTGCGATTTGGTTTCTCACCGTCCGTTGTCAGAAAGTCGGTCCAGCGCGAAAACATGTTGCCAGCCATGTGCTTCATGATTACGGCGACGCTGTTTCCCTCTTCGTCGAGCGTGCGGAAATACTCTTCGTCCTTCAGTTGGTCCAAAGCCTTCTCCGCGTTCTTCTTGTAAGCGCGCAGGCTGGCAATCGAGTCCGCCAGATAATGTTGGCCAATTGGTTCGCTCATATCGCTCCACCTAGGTTGTTGAATTCAACGCGGCGCGGATCGCGGCAGCGACCGCCTCGCGCTTAACACTACGCTGTTCTCCCGTGCTCAGATTTTTTATCGCCACCTCACCGCGCGCGCTCTCGTCGTCCCCGACCACCGTGACGAAAGGAATGCCGTGTTCGGAGGCGTACTTGAATTGTTTGCCCACCTTGTCAGCCTCGGGATATAGATCGACACGCAGGCCGGCGGTGCGTAGTTCATGCGCGAGCGCAATCGAATCAACTATCGATTCACTGTTCCAAACGCTAACCATGATATCGGCCGAAGTGGATACGACTTTCGCCGGAAACATTTCGCGCTCAGTCATCACAACGATGATTCGTTCCAGGCCGAGCGAGAATCCGCACGCGGGAACGTCCTGGCCCGCGAACATTCCTACCAGATTGTCATATCGCCCGCCGCCCCCTAAGCTGCCCGCCAGATCTTTGACGTTAATCTCCATAATTGCGCCGGTGTAATAAGCCAAACCACGCGCGAGCGTCGGATCCAACTTGATACGAGCAGCGACTCCGCTTGCCTTACAGAACTGTAAAATCTGGCGCAGGTCGTCAACGCCCTTCGCCCCGGTGTCGTTAGTGCCAATGAACTCGACCAGTCTACCCAGGATGTCGGCATTGAATGCGGTGCGAGTTTCACCGCCATTCAAATCAACCAGGTTTGCCGCGCGGGCAGCGCCACTGACGCCTTCAAAGAAGCGCATTAGTTTCACTGCCGACTCGTCAACAATGCCGCGCTCGTTCAATTCGCGCGCGACGCCTTCGGGACCGGCTTTGTCCATTTTATCGAGCGCGATTAACGCGTCGGCATGCTTGTCGCGCGCAACTCCCGCCTGCTCCAGCAGACCAGTAAGCACTGACCGGTGATTCAGGCGGATAGTGAAATCGCTAAAGCCCAGCGTGGTTAGCACGTCGCTCGCGGCCGAACAGATTTCCGCTTCCACGACCATCGAGCGCGAACCCAGCACATCGACATCGCACTGGTAGAACTCGCGAAAGCGCCCGCGCGCGGGACGATCAGCGCGCCAGACGGGTTGAATCTGATAGCGCTTGAAAAACTTTGGCAGCTGGTTTTGGTATTGGGCAACGACGCGGGCCAGCGGCACAGTCAGATCGTAGCGCAAAGCAAGATCGGCTTCTCCCGTCTTTTCATGTTCGCCGCGCTTGAGAATCTTGAAGATGAGTTGATTGCCTTCTTCACCATATTTGCCCAGCAATGTTTCGATATTTTCGACCGCCGGAGTCTCGAGCGGCTCAAAACCGTAACGCTCATAGACTTCACGGATGACGTCGATGACATATTGGCGGCGTCGCACATCAGCGGGAAGAAAATCGCGCATGCCGCGTGCTGGTTGGGTCTTGGTCAAGGGAGTTTCGAGTTTCGAGTTCCGAGTTTGGAGTTCCGAGTTAACTACTTCTACCACTGCTCATAGCTTACTGCTTACCGCTCACTCGTTCTTATACTTTCCGACGTAGTTCACGTAGTTCATCCAGAACGCATTCAGCCCTTCAACTTCTTCATCCGTCAGCGGTCGTTTCACGCGTCCCGGAACGCCCATCACCAAAGACCGCGGTGGAATGACGGTGCCGGGCGAAATCAACGAGCCGGCAGCAATCAGCGACTGAGCGCCAATCCGCGCATCGTCAAGAACGATTGAGCCAATGCCAATCAGTGCCCCATGCTCGATGTAACAACCGTGCAATGTAACGCTATGGCCCACCGTGACTTCATCTTCGAGGATGGTGGGCTTCTCGCCCGTGCGGGTATGGACCACGCAATTGTCCTGAATATTGCTGCGATCGCCCACGCGAATGTAATACATATCACCGCGCAGCACGGCGTTGCACCAAACTGACGCCTGGTTGCCCAACTGCACGTCGCCAATTATTTGCGCGCTCTGGTCCACGTAGGCGCTGTCTGGGATCCGGGGATGAACCCCGCCAAATGGTCGAATCATGATTTTTCGAAATAGTAGCATAGACTTTAGTCTGTGATTTCGTCATCCAGGCGGGCCCTGGGATTATTTAAGCGGAGCCATCGACGAAAGTGTGTGCTACTAATCATGCCTGTGCTAAATTGCAACCATGCTCAAGCGGCGACTCTTGTCGATTATTGGTAGCGGATTTCTTTTGCTTGCCACGTCGTGCGCCGGCTCGCTCTTCAAAGTAAAACCGGCGATTGAATTGCCCCCTCTCGCGGCGAATGCGCCGAGCGCGAATGCAGGCGGCGTTACCGTTCGCGTGGCGCCTTTAATGTCGGACGAGGAGAGTCAGGAGTTGTTTGAAGCGAACTTACCGTTAGGCGGAGTCTTGCCGGTTAGACTGGAGATGGCTTTTGAGAGTGGCGCGCCGGTACCAGTGAAACAAGCGCGCTTCCATTTAACCGACAGCACTGGGCGCGAATGGAAGTTGCTCTCGTCCAAAGCTGCAGTGTCGCGCATCCTCAAAGCGAATGACATCTACGCCTACAACCCAAACTCGCGCAAGCAGTTTGAAAAAGAGTTTGCCGCCTACGCTATTGATCTCGCAGATCCGTTGTCCAGTGACAACGCGCGGCGCCAGGGCTTTTTATTTTTCGAAACGCCGAAGAGGGAGCCGGTTGCCAGTCCCCAAGGATTAACTTTGCGCATCGATCGCCTGCCGCAACTGATTGAGATCAAGTTGAACTAGGCTTGCGCCGCTTCATCCCTTCCCGACAATCAACAGCATGAACGAGCCCGGAACGATCGAAGGACGAGGATGCGGGCGCTCCGCTGTCGGCGGGGGTGGTGGTCCAAACTCAGCTGTGACCAGAAACACGTGATGCGTCCTGGGATCGAGTGTCATCGTGCGCGCGCCTCTTCTCGTAGTCACGGTCTGCACGACACTGAACTTACCGGGTGAGTCTTCATGAATGATTGTGAGCGTGCCATCCGCGCCGTTTGGACTGAAAGCCAATTGATTGGATGAATCAAACTCCGCTCCGTCCGCGCCTTCACCCGTTGGTACAAATCCAACCACCTTGCCGTTATCGGTATTAACAACGACCATTAGTTTGTTGCCACACGCGGCAAAAAGACGATGGTGTTTTTCGTCGATTGCCAGACCCGTCGGCTCTTCGCCGGGGGCCAACGGCCAGCGCCCGTCAACAACAAGTTTCCGAGAATCGATTCTCGCGATCAGACTCTTGTCTTCGAGGTTAACGTACACATGCCCTTTGTCAGCGACCGCGAATTCGGGTTTGCCATCGAGGGCAATGGTGCCCTTTACCGTCTCGCTCGCGGGATCGATTACAGTGATGTCCCGGCTGCCTCCGTTACCAGTGAAGATGAGCTGCGACGCAGGATCATAGACGATGATGTCCGGGTTCTTGCCGACTGGAATCTGCTTTGAAACGAGTAGTGTCTTGAGGTCGAAAACACTGACGGTGTTGTCGCGACCGTTGCTGGTAAAGCCCTTGCCAAGTACAGGGACGATAGCTATACCATGCACGCCATTGGTGCCGGGAATGTCACCAACAACCTCGCCGGTGTCAGCGTTAACCACCATCACGTGAGTGCCGCGCGAGATATACAACCGCCTCGCCTGCGAATCGACCGTCAAACAATCCCAGCCGCCATCACCGCCGAGTTTTACCGTCTGTATGACTTTGTATTCGTTCGCTGAGCGCGCGGTTCCCTGACTAGTTAAGGACAGTCCGGCAATGAAAGCCAGCAACAAGAACTTTGGAAGTAACGTAAATGACATCGGTAAAATGCACTCTCGGTATAGTAGGATTACGCTTCAGACTACACCCGAGGCGGTGTCGCAACAAATCTCGAGCCTGGCCAAAGTAGCGGTTAAGCATTTGGCAAACGGTTGCGTTAAAGCGGATAATTATCGGCGCTCCCCGACTCTTAGCCAATCGGTCTCCCTCTTAAAATTACGGAGTTAAAGTCATGAACCAGGGTAAAACGACGAGGCCGGTTTTCTTCTGGCTTAGCGGGTTGGTTTTCGTTGTCATTCTTTGCGTGCCAGCGCTTTCACAAACCACCCCTGCGGTCCCGGCCGCACAGCCGCAGCCTACTCCGCGACCAACCACCGAGAAGAATTTCGTGGCTAATATTCTGAAAGATCAAAAAGGAATTTGGACGGCGCCGTTCCACCTTGAACAAAGCGACGCGAAATGGATCGCGCCGCTTGGCTTATCGATGGCCGCGTTGATCGCAACCGACAGGCACACGTCCGCAGAGTTGGTGGAAAACGGCGATAACCACGATCGTCTGACTATCAGCAAAGACATTAGTTATGGCGGCTCGCTTTACTCAACTGGCGGCATTTCTGCATTGTTTTATCTCGGCGGCCGCCTGACTCATGATGAACGCGCAAAGGAAACTGGTTTGCTCGCTGCTGAGGCGCTCATCAACAGTACGATTGTTAGTCAGGCATTAAAAGGTGCTTCCCAACGGCAACGACCGCAATATGACCATAGCAGCGGCGAGTTCTTTGATGGTGGATCCTCGTTCCCTTCCGGCCACGCGATTAACTCCTGGACGCTGGCGACAGTGATCGCTTCCGAATATGGACCACGGCATCCAGCGGTTCGTTACGCGGCGTATGGTCTAGCGACGGCGATCAGCATCTCGCGTTACACCGGCAGGAGACATTTTCTTTCTGACGTCCTCGCCGGCAGCGCAATGGGATTCGGCATCGGTCGTTACGTCTACCATCAGCATCACGATACTTCGCTGGACGAGGAAACTGGCAAACAAACGAGCCACCTGCTTAAGTCAAAGTTCTTTCCAGCCATCGCTCCCGCATTCAGCCGGCAGTCGCATTCTTACGGCGCCGCGTTGGCATGGAATTTTTGAGTATCAACCTCACCAGAATTTACTGCAGACCTAGCGGTATGCGTAAGGATGTGCAAGGAGAACCCTGCCTGTCGTCCGGACCGCGCTCAGCGGCGTCCGTCGTTGGCAGCCTTCTCTTTTTTTGAAGCTTATCCTGTCGAGCCAAACCCGCCACTGCCTCGATCAGTTTCATCGATCTCATCGGCCCAGACAGGCTGAGGTGTAATTATCTTTTCGATAATCAGCTGACAGATTTTGCTGTGCGCCGGCAGCGTTATCGTTTCATCGCCGGTGTTGTAGAGCAGACAGCCAATCTCGCCGCGGTAGTCCGCATCGATCACTCCCGACAATACGTCCAACCCGGTTCGCAGCGCCAAGCCGGAGCGAGGCGCGATGCGGCCGTAATGCCCTTCCGGAATCGCAACTGCCAAACCAGTGCGCGCCAAAATTCGCTGCTTTGGGGCGATCGCCAGATCTTCAAGTGAAAAGAGATCGAGCCCGGCGGAATGCAAACTCCCCCGTGACGGCAGCACAGCGTGCTCGTCCAGTTTCTTAAAACTTAGAGTGGCCGCCTCTTTAGCTCGAGCTATTTGCATTTAGCAGTGAAATGAAAAATGAGAAATGCCAAATGATGAATGACAAATTTCCTTTAGTTCGTTAAAGCTTAGGAAGTGTTACGCCGCGTTGGCCCTGATACTTTCCGCCGCGATCTTTATAGGATGTTTCACAGACTTCATCTGATTCGAAAAAGATGACCTGGGCAACGCCTTCGTTAGCATAAATCTTGGCGGGTAAAGGAGTGGTGTTGGAAAACTCGAGCGTCACATAACCTTCCCATTCCGGTTCAAAGGGTGTGACGTTAACCAGAATTCCGCATCTTGCGTAGGTGCTTTTGCCAAGGCAGACGGTCAGCACGTTTCTGGGAATGCGAAAGTATTCGACTGTGCGGGCCAGCGCGAAACTGTTTGGCGGAATCAGGACCGAGTCGGCTTTAACGTCGACGAAATTCTTTTCATCGAATTTCTTCGGGTCGACGATGGTGCTGTTGATATTGGTGAAGAGCTTAAATTCATCGGCGCAACGAATGTCGTAACCGTAGCTCGAGGTGCCGTAAGAAACGATTTGGCGGCCATCGACTTCCTTGACTTGACCGGGTTCAAACGGCTCGATCATTCCAAACTCGCTCGCCATCTTTCGAATCCATTTGTCTGATTTTATGCTCATGATAATGAGTCGAGAGAATACAGTGGCTAATGAGCAAACAGCAAACAGTTACCAGCAAACAGCCTCCAGTGAGTCAGAACAAGTCTAGTACTCTTGCTCCTTGCTCTTTGCTCTTAGCTCTTAGCCCCTTAGCTCTTAGCTCTTAGCCCTTTGCTCTTTTGCTCTTTACTGTTTGCTGTCGGCTGTTTGCTTCCGAATAAAGATTCGTCCGTCGCCAACGGCTAGTCGCAGAAACGCGCCACCTGAACCGAGGCGTCCCTTGATGTGTTGTTTTGTGATGCCCGGTTGTTCTCGCGCTTCCAGACCTTCGTAATCAACCTGGATTTCGCCCAGCCGCAGAATGTCGGCGTCGAGGTCTCCGCTGAAACCGGCAGGCAGTTCAAGCACGATATCTCCGGCGGCAACCTTTATGTCGGCGCCTACGCCACGCCAGCTCCGGCCGAGTACTTTTAAAGTCACTCTGCCAACCGCAATCGTGCTTGATACGGTGCCGCCGGCAAACTCCAAAGTGGTCTCGCTTTGCGGCGAAGAGACGCGAATGTTGCCATCCACGTTTTTCAAACTTATTGGGCCGCGTCCAGCATTGATGTCCAGGTCAACATCCATGGGCACGCGAATACGATAGTCAACCTGCCACGGTAGTCCGAGCAGTTTCTTGGGAAAGTCTTTTGCGTGCGCTTTCATGAAGGCGCGGTCGTGAGTGCCGGTAGTCAACACGCGCAGATGATTGGGATCTTCGTCGAGCAGGATCCCATTTACGGCTGCCAGTCGATCGAGATCCGCTTCTGTGTCCGCCCGCATTTGAATCTCAGCGCGAACTTCGACTTCACTTCGATTCCAGCCTTCAATCGTGATTGAACCGTCGGGCGCGCCGATTAGTGTCAGGGTTCCGCCATAGCCCAAGCGACGCGTTTCAAGCCGCGTCGTGGTGCGAACCAATGCAGGAGGCGTAACGGGCGTTGAGACGTTTTTCTTTTGAGCCACTGCGCCGCCCGGCAAACAAAGAAAGGCGCATACGAATGCCAACCGTAAAAGAGTAATTGTTGACTTGATTGTGGCAGTGGATCCGGAAATGGAAATCATGAAAGCGATAGTAACACTAGTGCCGTGTCATAAAACTAATGCGGACGCCCGATTCTTGATCGTAGCGTCCGCATGAACTAGTCGAAGTATCTCCGTTGCCTATTTTCGAATAAAGCTAATACTGCCCTGGAACGTGGTAACCATAACCGACGAGCGGCCGTCCCCAACGTCGCCGACGTACTTTCGTCCATCACCAAGGCTCTTTAGTCCATCGTTCCAAAAGGGACCCAGTTGAATTCGCTTCGTTGGCGTGGCAGCAACCAGACTAAAAGCTGAGTCAGAAGGAATGCGAATGGTTATCTCGCCCTTGCCCGATTGAAACTGGTAGGTGCCACCGCGCGAAAAATTGCCGTCGAAAAAGATGTTTCCAATCAGGTTCTGCGCAAACACCTGCGAGGCGCTGATCCCGTTCAATTCGATATCGCCTTCCGAAGAAACGTGAGCTCGGACCAAGCCGCCGCGAATATTGCTGACCGTGATCTGTCCACGCTTTGTTTCCAGATCGACGGAAGAATTCACAGGCACCTGGAGTTTGAAGTTTACGTCACCGATGTCGCTGCGACCTCGATTGTCAGCCATGACGTCAACAATCAAACCGTCGCCCGTCTGCCGTGGAGACACGGTGGCTGCGGGCGATTCCATGGTGGCAGAAAGTTTGACTTCGTCGCGGTTCCAGGATTCAACCACGATGGTGCCGGAAATGTTTTTCAGCTCTACCCGTACGTTGCTTCTGACCGGATAGCGCTTTGATAGGTGCTGCTGGGCTAATACGGTTGAGGCGCTCAGCGCTGCGAAAACCAAAACCAGTGCAAACAACGCCGGTCTTCGAAACAGAGAAGTGCGGGAAGCTTCAGTTAGAGTGGGCAACATTCCAGTCATTTTCAGTGGGGCAATACCAATTCGTGCCGGGCAGCAACCAGGAGAACAAATGCCGGCGCGGTCCGCGGTCATTATAGTTCCGCAAACTCCTTTAGCAGCGAAAGCTTTTCGTTAAGAGCAGTATTCAACATCTCTTCTGACACTTCGTCGTGCGGATTCTTATTCAGAGTATCAAACGAATCATTCACGGCTTGATCGATCACCGCCAGATTGCGATCGAAAGTTTCACGCATCTGCGGGTTCCAACGCGCCTTGTTGAATTCAACACGTTGGTTCCAATAGGCGATCAGTTGCTGTTGCTGCGAGATCCGAGTCTTTACTTCAATCGCACCGACGTTGAAACCATTTTGGGGGCTCTGGAACTTGGCGTCGACCGTCCCACTCTGCCAGCGTCGCAAACCAACTGCAGTCGACAACGATACGATCAGGACTATCGCAGCAGTCATTGCCGCCAGTTGCGGAAAAGAAAGTTCCCAACTGCGCGCCGTCCAGTTCTTCCAAAAACTTTGACGATTCGCGGCGGGTGACGGAGCGTTGGCGCTGGCACCCGCCTCAATCATATTGCGAATACGCAACCATAGCGCTTTTTCGTTTGGCGGCGCCTCATACTGACCTTGCTGCGTGCGACAGAATCCCACGATCGATTGCAGGTCGTCGCGCACTTCGGCGCAATGCAAACACTCTTCTAAATGGGAGCTGAGCGTTGTTTTGTCTTGATGACTTATTGACCCATCCAGGAAATCGCTGATTAGGTCCTGACACTTATCGCAGTTCATTGTCTTTCAACCTCTAAACCTGCCGCGCGCTTGCTGCTGGCAAGTCGCGTTCACCGGCGTTCGGTATTCAAGCAATCAAGGGGAGACTGCGTAAAAAAGCCTGTTTTCTCAATTTTCACGGGTCCGGGGATGAACCCAGTCAAGCTAACTTGGAAGCTAGTCCTTGACCTTCTGTTGCCTCAAAAGTCCGCGCAATTTCATTCTTGCCTTATGAAGTTGCGACTTTGAGGTCCCAACCGAGCAACCCAGCATTCTGGCTATCTCTTCGTGTTCGTGTCCTTCAATATCGTGAAGGGTAAAAACCGTGCGGTAGCCGGGAGGCAGTTGGGCAATAGCTTTATCGAGCGCTATGCGATCCACAACCGGCATCGCATTGGGGTTTTCGGTGCCTTTAACGATCTGTATGGGCGTTTCACCGTCGTCGGTAGTCTGCTCCATCTTGACGCCCCGTTTGCGGAAATGCATCAAGACTTGATTGACAGTCAGGCGATGCAGCCAGGTCGTGAAAGCCGACTCACCACGAAAGCTTCCAATTTTTCTAAAAAGTTGGATGAAGACCTCTTGCGCCAGGTCTTCGGCTTCCGAAACGTTGCTGGTCATTCTCAGGCAGAGGGAATATACCCGGCGATTATGTCGCTGGTAGAGCTGCTCGAAAGCGGCCATGTCGCCTTGAGCTGATCTTTGCGCCAGCGCGTAATCAGTTTCCGGGGTCGTCTCGGTTTCGGCTGCGGTCACGTGTTCGTTTTCGGGCTAGCGACGAAATCTTTCGTAGCGCTTCTCTGCGACGCATCACGTTTGCGCTTATTTCAAAGGAGCAACAACCTTTTCCTCCGCCTCCTGAGAGACTGGCGGTGTGGTCGTCCTCAACGCGGGTGTGATGCAGCGCTTTGAGCGCGTCGTTGCCTTGCCCAACCCAAAAGTTAATGAATTACCTGCCGCATCCATGCATTTGCCCGACCTCGCCCTCAGGTCCAATAAGTGCGATCGAGTGACCGATAACCCACCGCTTCGGCTACATGCGCGGAGCGAATTTCGTCGGAGGCCTCTAAATCAGCAATGGTGCGACTAACTTTCAGGATACGGTCATAGGCTCGCGCTGACAAGCCAAGCCGGGTCATGGCCCGTTCCAACATTTGCTCGCTGTCGGAATCGATCGTGCAATAACGACGAATCATCCGTGGCGTCATGGCGGAGTTTGAAAATATTTTTTCCTGCTCTAAGCGGACCCGCTGCCTGTCTCGGGCGGCAATCACGCGCTCGCGAATTGTTTCCGAGTCGTCGGTTTCCGGCGGTGTTTCGCCGGTAAGGTCGCGGAACTTTACGGCGGGCACGTCGATGTGAATGTCTATGCGATCCAGCAGTGGTCCGGAAATACGACCGACGTAACGCTGAATCTGCAAAGGCGAACAACGACACTCCCGCGTGGGATCGTTCCAAAAACCACAGGGACAGGGATTCATCGCCGCCGCTAACATGAACGAGGCCGGAAAGGTCAGGGACATTGATGCGCGACTGATAGTTACTCTTTGATCTTCGAGTGGTTGGCGCAGGACCTCGAGCACGCTGCGATCGAATTCCGGCAGCTCATCAAGAAATAAAACGCCCTGATGCGCCAGGGAAACTTCTCCGGGCCGCGGCACGGCTCCGCCACCAATTAATCCGGCGTCGCTGATCGTATGGTGCGGCGAGCGGAATGGTCGCGCGGTCACCAGTCCAGCGCGACCAGTCAAGCCGGCGACCGAGTGAATTTTTGTTAGCTCAAGCGCTGCTTCGAATTCCAATGGCGGCAAGATTGTTGGCAAGCGCTTCGCCAGCATTGTCTTTCCGGAGCCCGGCGGACCAATCAGCAGAATGTTATGCGATCCGGCGCTTGCAACTTCAAGCGCGCGCTTTACTGAAAGTTGGCCGCGCACTTCGCGAAAGTCGACATTGTAGTGATCGGTCTTAGCGAGTATTTCACTTGGATCGACTTTCAAGGGAGCGGGAGGGCTTTCGGAACGCAGGGCCGCAATCAGTTCGACAGCACTACGCAGATTGGCAACGGGATAAACATTCACGCCGGAAACAACGGCGGCTTCCTTGGCATTCTCGTCGGGAAGTATTACGTGCTTGATTAACGCATCACGCGCGAGAATCGCGATCGGCAGCGCGCCCTTGATCGGACGCACCCGGCCGTCAAGCGAAAGCTCGCCAACACAGAGTATGTGAATAAGATTATTTTGTTCGGCCAAGTCTCCGTTGGCGCCAAGAATCCCGAGAGCAATCGGAAGATCGAAACTGGCGCCCTCTTTGCGAACATCGGCAGGGGCCAGGTTGATGGTGATCTTTTGAAAGGGAAAAAAGAAACCGCAATTACTGATTGCAGCACGAATACGTTCCCGCGATTCGCGCACTGCCGCATCGGGGAGGCCGACGATAGTGACGGTCGGCGATGCCTCAGCCTCGCCGCGCATGGGAGTTAGATCGACTTCAATGTCGACGAGATCGGCGTTGATGCCATAAACGGCAGCGGACAGAGTACGAAAAAGCATGGGAGAAGCTTCCTCTGCAAAGACGGTGAAGATCGAAGAGCATTGGTAAGCGGCGGTCGAGGGTGAAAAAGAATCGAGCGCGCCAGCAGTAGTCGAAAGCGCGCTCGATATTGCTTGTCCGCGGTCCTAAGGGAGGGACGCGGCAGAACATTAGATGTCAAACTATCTGCGGCGCGAAGGAGCGGCTGCAGTCGCGGGTAGACGAATTTCCTGGCCGGCGCGAAGTTCAGCTTCGGGTGTCACGCCATTCAAGCGAGCTACTTCATTTGCATCGAGATTATGAGCAGCAGCAATGCGCGAGATGGTGTCGCCTTTGCGCGCGCGCACCTTGCTCAACACCGGGGCGGCGGTAGTTTGATCGGCGGTAGCGGGCTTAGCACGCCTCCAACTGGTTAGCCGAACGCCACTGTTCGGCACTACAAGTTTCGTGGTGGCTTTCAAATCGACGCCGGCGTTCATAGCCTGAAGTTGCGAGACGCTAACTCCAGTACGATTCGCAACGGCCTGTAGGTCTTCGCCAGGCGCCACGGAAATCACACGGGCCGAGTCGCGGCGTTCCGCCGGCACTCGCTTTAGAATCGAGTAAAACTGTTTGCCTTTACCAGCCGGAACGCGAACGTTGTATGCCTCACCTCGAGGTGTAACATCACGGCGTAGTTCAGGATTCAGACTACGAACAAAGTCCACGCTGGTATCAGTCGCTTCGGCTACGAGTTGTAAACTTGTCGAGTTTGAAACCTGCACCACGTCATAGCCCATTGGCGCGTCCGGACGTATGCCTTTAAAGCCGTACTTCTCGGGATTCTTGGCAATCAGGATCGTCGCCAGGATGTTGGGAACATAATTGCGCGTTTCCTGATAAATGTAGGGATAGATCGCCCAGAAGTTCGCCGTGCCCGCGCGGGCGATTGCCCGATCTACGTTGCCGGCGCCGGTGTTGTAGGCAGCCATCGCCAATTCCCAGTTACCGTTGTAACGGGTGGCCAGACTCTTGAGGTATTTCGCTGAGGCGCGTGTCGCCTGTTCATAACTGTTGCGTTCGTCAATCCACGCAGTTTGCTTCAAACCGAACTGGCGGCCGGTTCCGGGCACAAATTGCCAGAGGCCGGAAGCTGCGGCCCAGGAGACAGCCTTCGGGCGCCAGGCACTTTCAACCTGGCCCAGCCAGGTGATGTCGACGGGCACGCCCTCTTCCTTAAAGATCTGACGGGCCATCCTCATGAACTGCCCGGATCTCTTAAGACCGGATTCCATGGTGCTACGACCACGACCCTGATAATAATTAATGTACTGCTGGATCAGTGGATTGATCGTGAAACCGAAGTTTACATTCTGCTTCGCTTGTTCAAGCGCCAGCACGTCCGCATCGGAAACGTTTTGCTCTTCCGGTGTCAGTACCAACTTGCTGAGATCATCAAGCGGCGAAGGTTCAAACTTCTGCTCGCGGAATCCGATTTGTGGTGGATCCGATTTCGGAGTAGCTGTGGAACTATTTTGAGCGAGTAGCTCAGTCACGTTCGGCTGAGCAGGAGCGCGGCCCAGAGGAACTTCTTCGCGGTAAATCTTTTCGACCAACTCTAAATAGAAAGTCTGTAGTCGCTGGTTGGCACGCACATCCAAACCTGATTCCAGAATCGAGTCGACAGCTTTATCAAACTCGTCACGGGCTTGTTCGCGCTTGTTATCCTCGAGATTGAGTTTGCCTTTGCGGAAATGATCGTCGGCTCTGGATATCACCTCACCAACTTGAGCCTCGCTCTTCTCGACATCATTGGGGATGGAGCGAGCTGACGAACCGGCTGGGATCTGTGCGGACACAACGCTCGCGGAAACCAGCAAGAGTGAAATGAGTGTTATCCGCTGCATGGGGGTCGCAAAGCTCAGTGACATTAACCGTCGTTCTCCTTGATCCTAGTACGAAATACCAGACCGATTCCCCTGGGGGTTTTAACAGGCCTCTGCTTTTGCGAGGTTTAAGGGCTCCTTCGTACCGGTTGGATACAAAAATGCTTCCAAAATCGAAGCCAAAGTCAGTCCGGAGGTTATCACACGATTTTCCGGAGTGTCAAACAAACCACATATCAAATAGACGCTGAAATGATGCGTTTTTCCCTTGGTTTTTGCAGGCACCGGAGATAAAGATGCCAGTACTCCGGCATCGGGTTGCGTGGTGGAGCAGAGGTTATTCAGAAGGCAAAACCTGAGTCCAACGAAGCCCCAATTTGAGTGGCCTTTCACGCTGCGCCAGAGAGGAAAACGTACTCCCACTTACCTAATGGTTTAAATACGCCATTGTGCAGGTCCTTTTGGGTTAGAAAATCAGAATCAATTTAGTACAGAGCCGTAGGGACTTTCGCAAGATTTTGTTGAGATTCTGTACGCGGGCGAACCATTCGAGACAGACGGCACTCACAGGATCAGTTTGGAACACCTATTGCTAATTTTGAAGCAGTCTTCCAATCCAGTTATGAACTATTGACCCGGATAAAGGATATTCAACAAAACAATGTCAACCGCCCTTAAAAAAAAACCCCTATCAACCGCCGAGCTACGTGAGGTACCGCGGCTTCCATCGCTGCAGCCGACGGCAGCAAATGCAGTCCGCCTGTTCTTCAATCGCGAGCTGAGTCTGCTCGAGTTCCATCGACGTGTTTTGGAAGAGGGATTTGTCGAAGCGAACCCAATACTCGAAAGACTAAAATTCCTTTCGATCTTCTCGGCAAACCTGGACGAGTTTTTCATGATCCGTGTGTCTGGACTCAAAGAAGAATTGGATGAACAAGTAACTGAACTTTCTCCTGATGGCATGACACCAGCCGAACAGTTAAAAGAAATACGAACCCGTGTTTTGCCGCTGGTTGCTGATCAAGCTCGCTGTTTGCTTAATGACATTCTGCCGAAGTTGAAAGCCGCCGGCATTGAGGTGTTGTCTTATCGTGAACTGGCCAGCGACCAACAAGCAATGCTTGACGAGTATTTCATGGAAAAAGTGTTCCCGATTCTGACGCCGCTGGCCGTCGATCAGAGTCACCCTTTTCCTTACATCTCGCCACTAAGCCTGAATATTGGATTGATGGTTGAGGCGTTACCCGGAGATTCGCCGGCTGACCCAAAACAAAAACATGGACCACGCTTTGTACGCATCAAGGTTCCGTCTCTTGTGCCGCGTCTCATCCCAGTGGGGAGATTGCAGACCAGATTCGTGCTGCTCGAGGATTTGATCGAAGCTAACTGCGCTTCTCTCTTCCCCGGCATGATTGTCGGCAAATGCCACCGCTTCCGCGTAACACGCGATGCCGACATCGAAATCCGCGAGGATGAAGCCGAAGATCTTTTGCGTGTCATTCAACAGGAGCTGCGGCAACGCCGCTTTGGTAGCCCGGTGCGCCTTGAAGTTTCTGCGGACATGCCTCAAGAGATGGTTGAATACCTGAAGGAGTCACTCGACCTATTAAGTGAAGATGTTTATGTCATTGACGGTCCCTTAGCCCTCCAGGACTTTATGTCGCTGTACGATCTGAATCGACCCGATCTTAAGGATAAAGGATTTGAGGCAGCTATTCCGGAATGGCACGGGAAGCGGTCCATCTTTGATGTAATAAAGGAGCGCGACCTCCTGATGCATCATCCGTTCGACTCTTATGCCACTGTTACCGACTTCATCAATGAGGCAGTTGACGATCCGGATGTCGTGGCAATAAAGATTTGTCTATACCGCACCGGGCCGGAATCTCCAATTCCACCGGCCTTGATTCGCGCCAGCGAACAAGGCAAACAGGTCACTGCACTCATCGAGCTGAAGGCTCGGTTTGACGAAGAGCACAATATCGAGTGGGCGAGGAAGCTAGATGAGGCCGGCGTGCATGTTGTTTACGGGTTTCTGGGTCTTAAAACTCACGGAAAACTCACGCTTGTAGTGCGCAGAGAGGGAGATGTGCTCAAGCGATATATGCACATCGCTTCTGGTAACTACAATCCAACCACGTCTTGCACATATACCGATGTTGGTTTGTTTACTGCCGACGACACCATTGGCGCCGATGCGTCGGAATTGTTCAACTACCTTACCGGCTGTTCGCGACAGACGGATTACCGGAAGTTATTTATCGCGCCGGTCAATCTGCGTGAGAACATGACGGCACTGATCGATCGGGAAATTGAACACCAGCGCGCCGGCCGCGGGGGCCACATCGTGGCGAAAATAAACAGGCTGGCAGACAATCAAATCATTGAAAAGCTATACGAAGCATCGGCAGCCGGGGTAAAGATCGAGCTGATTGTTCGCGGTGTTTGTATGCTTCGTCCGGGCGTACCGGGCTTGTCCGAGAACATTACCGTGCGCAACATCATTGGCCGCTTTTTGGAACACAGTCGCGTGTTCTACTTCGCTAACGGCGGCGATGCTGATGTTTATATCGGCAGTCCCGATTGGATGGCCCGCAATCTTAAACATCGGATTGAAGTCGTCACGCCCATTAGTGATCCGGCAATGAAGACTTACCTGAAGGATGTTCTGCTGGCTGCCTATCTGCGAGACAACGTCAGAGCACGCGAACTGCAGATCGATGGATCCTATGCAAAGGTTGCACGGCTGCCAGACGAAGAGACTTTTGACGCTCAAGAGTTCTTCATCGAAAACGATTCCGTACTCTTGACGAGCTCGATCCAGTAACTGTCGAAAAACAACTTGTCGCAATCAAGAAAGGCCGCTCATCCGAGCGGCCTTCCTTTTTGCTGAGTCATCAACTGGAAAACTAATTCGCCTTAGACCGTTCTCGCAGCTGCCGCCTGAGGCATGCGCTGAGGTCTCGGGCTGGATGAGACTGGCGGTGTTATCTTCTCCTTCAATGCCTCGCGGAAGACCTGTCGCATGTTGTCCACGAATACGAAGCGTATGTCCTTGAACGGTTCCTTGGGTACCTCATCAAGGTCACGTCGGTTCTGCGCCGGCAAAATAATCGTTGAGACACGAGCCCGCCGCGCCGCCAAGACTTTCTCTTTAACACCGCCCACTGGCAAGACGTTTCCTCGCAAAGTTATCTCACCGGTCATGGCTACATCTTTTCGCACTGGTCGCAGCGAAAGAGCTGAGACCATGGCCGTTGCTAACGTAATTCCAGCCGATGGTCCATCCTTGGGAATGGCGCCTTCAGGAATGTGAATATGCAAGTCGTAGTTACTAAAATCATCCTCGTTAATTTCGAGCTCCTTAGCGCGCGACTTCGCATAAGAGTAAGCCGCCTGCGCAGACTCGCGCATGACCTCGCCAAGTTGGCCGGTCAAAACTAAATTGCCTTTTCCTTTCATCCGCAAAGCTTCGATGAAGAGCACATCGCCGCCTACAGCGGTCCAGGCCAAACCGGTTGCAACTCCGATTTGGTCCTTCTTCAGCACTTCCTCAGGAATTACTTTGGGCGCCCCCAAAAATTCGTGAATATTCTTGAGCGACACACTAATTGTGCCTTTGTGACCTTCGGCTATCCTGCGCGCAACCTTGCGACAGATCCTTCCGATCTCTCGTTCAAGCTGCCGCAGACCAGCTTCTTGCGTGTACTGTTGAATGATTGCAGTTAGAGCAGTCTTGGAAATGTGTAACTCTTTCGCCGAGATGCCATTCTCTTCCATCTGCTTCGGCATAAGATGACGGCGCGCGATCTCCCGTTTTTCTTCTTCCGTATAACCAGCCAACCGAATAATTTCCATGCGGTCGCGCAGCGGCGGTTGGATTGTGTCGAGTATGTTCGCCGTCGTCATAAAGATAACGTTGGACAAATCAAATGTGACGCCAAGGTAGTTATCTCGAAAACTATTGTTCTGTTCCGGATCGAGGACCTCGAGCAAAGCGGACGACGGATCGCCACGAAAGTCTGCGCCCACCTTGTCCACTTCATCGAGCATGATTAGTGGATTGTTTGTGCCCGCCTGCTGAATCGCCTGAATGACGCGGCCGGGCATAGCCCCTACATAAGTGCGACGATGACCGCGTATCTCGGCTTCGTCGTGAACGCCACCCAGCGACAAGCGTACAAATTTCCGATCCAGGGCCCGAGCAATTGAACGACCCAGCGATGTTTTGCCAACTCCGGGAGGCCCAACGAGACAAAGGATCGGACCCTTTGGTTTCTCTTTCAGCTTCCGCACTGCCAACGCTTCAATAATTCGGTCCTTAACTTTCTCCAGGCCGTAGTGATCTTCGTTCAAGATCTTCTCAGCTTTTTGCAAATCAAGATTGTCTTCGGAAGACTTGGACCAGGGCAGATCGGTCATGATCTCCATCCAATTTCGCAACGTTGCTGTCTCGGCGGCGTCCGGATGCATGCGTTCAAGTTTTTTCAACTGCCGCAGTGCTTCTTCTTCGGCAGGCTTTGGCATGTTTGACGTTTCGATTTTCTCGCGGAACTGGGCCACCTCTTCGGCAAGTTCGTTTCCTTCACCGAGCTCGCTTTGAATCGCCTTCATTTGCTGGCGCAGGTAAAACTCGCGCTGCGAGCGATCAATATCCGCGCGCGCCTGGGTGTTGATCTCCTGCTGGACCGTCAACACTTCAATCTCTTTGTTCAACAAGTCGTTTACTCTTCGCAAGCGCGCCGTTGTGTCGGCAATATCCAAGACAGACTGTGCGTCTTCAACTTTGAGCTCGAGATTTGAAGCCGACAAATCTGCCAGGCGACCGGCGTCGTCGAGGTTCGCGATTATCGCCATGACTTCAGGGGAAATATTTTTCCCCAGATTGATTGCCTTTTCCATTGAAGCGCGAACGTTTCTAACCAGCGCCTCGACTTCAAGCGAGCGCTCGGGAGGCAAAACTTCCTGCATCACGCGGACGCGCGAGCGAATGTACTGGCCGCTCGTGTCGACCGATTCAATTTCAGCGCGCGCCAACCCCTGGACCAAAATGCGAATGCGGCCATCGGGCAACTTCAACATGCGCATGATGACGGCAGCCGTACCGACCTTGTACAGGTCTTCGGCTGTGGGTTCTTCTTTGTCCAGATCTTTTTGCGAGGCGAGCAAAATCATGCGATTTTCGCCCAGGGCTTCATCGACCGCCTTGATCGACTTCTCCCGCGAAACAAAAAGCGGCACGATCATGAAGGGATAGATCACGATGTCGCGCAGCGGAAGCACTGGCAAGTCATCAGGAATTTGCAACTCCTGAGCGGTGTCCGCCACCTCTATGTCTTCGACCAAATCCGTATCTTTGACGACAGGCGCATTTAAACTGGCTGGCTCTTTTTTCATTTGCTCCCTAAGACTTAGCTTTTAACTTCATCCTTTACTGGGATCTTAAATTCGACCCCACGACGATCTTCGATTTTTGGCATTCGCACTATCAGCATCCCATTGTCAATTGACGCTTTCGAGTCCTGGATGCTGACTGTCCACCGCAACGGCACAATCCGGCAAAACTTACCAAAACTTCGCTCTGAACAGAGATGCGACAAGATTCGGTTACGTGGCATGCGCCGTTTCTTTTCACCCCAGACGCGCAATTGCGTGTTCGTGGCGCCAACCTTGATTTGCTCGGCTGTCAGTCCGGGCAGTTCGACGCAGATAACAATCGCGTCCGCGCTTTCGCAAAGATCGACTGGCGGTGCCCAGGTTTCGGAAGCCAGGGGATCTTCGGCGACAGTTGCTTCCTGCAAGGCAGCAAACAACCTGCCCACGCGGTCGCGCAACCTCAGAAGCTCGAGCCGTTCGAGACCGGTCGGCCGAGCTGTCTTAATCATTCTCGATCCCTGTTTCAACACTAGTTCTTCCTGCTGGCCTGATTGCGCGTACGCACCAGGTGTTTCAATTCAGTCATGAACTCGGAAACGTCTTCGAACTCAAGATACACCGAAGCGAAGCGAACGTAAGCAACTTTATCCAACTCTTTCAACCGCCGCATGATCATTTCGCCAATTTTGCTGGTTGGCCTTTCACGCTCCGACGACTCCTGCACGTACTTTTCGATCGCATTGACGATTGATTCCAGCTTGGAAGATGGTACTGGCCGCTTCTCGCAAGCTCGTAACAAACCCGCCATAACTTTGTTGCGATCGAACGGTTCGCGCCGGCCATCTTTCTTGATGACCATGTAGGGAATCTCGTCGATGCGCTCGTAAGAGGTAAATCTGCGCTCGCAGCGCAAACACTCTCGGCGGCGGCGAATCGCTTCACCCTCGCGCGATTCGCGCGAATCCACCACCTTGTCTTCCAGATGACCGCAGAATGGACATTTCATCGCGTTATCCCTCTAAGGCGGATTTCAAAACTCTTCAATCCCTGATTGTTGCCGTCTCCAGATTTGCTTCCCCGAAAACGTCGTCAGTGATGGGCTCGTCCTCAACCGCGTGCTCAACCGCGTCGGCGGAAGTAAGCGAACGCAGGCGGGAAAGGTTGATGTCGCCACGAATAAAATAGATAAAGCCAAAAATAACTGCCGGACCAAAATCAACTAGATGCATAACGATCGAGATTGCCGCCGCCGTCTCCTTTGTTACACCCAGGAAAAGCAGACCAGCAGCGGTTGCCGCATGAAAAGCGCCGGCCGCGCCGCCCGGCGTTGGCACCAGTGAACCAACTAACGACCAGCCCAGTACAAAAATCGTTTCTGTAATCCCGAATGGCAAACCAAATGCGCGCAAGACCAGCAAGTTTGCGAACGCGATGCCCAGCCAAACCATCGCTGTCCAGCCAACCGTTACAGCAAGTTCGCGAGCATCGACCAGCACCCGCAGCGCCTTTGCCAGTTGTTCGAGGATGCTGACCACAGCTTTTGTTACCGCGGCTGGTACAAAGCGTCGTCTCTCAAGAAACGGTTTTAGGCCGGCGATTGCGCCTCGGGAATGCTTTCTGAATTTAGTCAGACCAAACACTCCGGCGATTGCCAGGACAAGCAATCCGGCGCCTACTACCCGAATGCGTAAAAGACTTGCTGGGTCAGTTATTGGCGGCCTAAACCATAAGAGGTTAACCGCAAACAGGACCACGACGGCGATGCAATCGTAGATTCGCTCGATCATGATCGTCACAAACGACGCCGCCGGACGAACTCGCGGATCACGCATCGGTAAGACAACTGGACGCACAACTTCACCCGCGCGCCCAAAAAGAAAGACTGCACCAAAGCCTACCGTGGTTGCGACGAATAAGTTTCTAAGACTGGCCTTCGCGAGCGGCGCCAATAGAGCTCCCCAACGCGCGGCGCGAAAGACATAGGCTACAGAAATCATCAACACGGCAAGACCCAGCAAATAGGGGTTTGCGTGACTAACCGAATGCCGTACCTCAGACCAGTCGAGCTTCCTGCCAAACCACCAGATAATCGCAATCGCCAGCAGGCAAAGAGCGGTAAATTCGAAATATTTGCGTGTTTTGGATTTCAATGGATTACTAGTCTTGTTTACTCGCCCGGAATGAACCACAACATATTGGGTTGAGCGGGAAGGCTACAACATTTGCAGCTTAACGAGCAAGAAAGGCCCTATCCACAGCGGCTGATGCAATGTGGAGGCTTTGGATCTGGTTCTTCCCTGGATCGAGACACCGCCCGGAGCGCTTGATACCTGGCCACAATGCAGCCCGCCGGGGAACTTTCCCTTTCCGGGCATCGTATGTGCCGCTGACCGAGAGAGTTGCACAAGGTGGCGCGGCAGAACAAAATAGCAACACGGTTAGGCGGAGCAGGAACAAAGTGAGGGCTGCACGAGTTTTGGCTGCCAACGAAGGAGCCGATTTGGTTCGTAAGTGTCGCGCTGGTGACGGCGCGGCCTGGGAGCAAATTGTGCACGACTACTCCCGGCGAATTTATAATTTGGCCTATCGCTTTACCTCTCGCGCGGATACCGCTGAAGATTTGACGCAGGAAGTTTTTGTTAGAGTTTACCGATCGCTGGATCAATACGACGCGCGCCAGGGTGATTTGCAAAACTGGTTAATGAGGTTGGCTCGCAACCTAATCATTGATGATTATCGCAAGCGCCAGCGGACCCCGCACGACAATCAAGCCGATGATCTTGCAGATCACACGTACCACCTTCATAACTCTTCGCGATCAGTGCAACAGGAAATGGAACGCCGCGAGCTCGGCGCTCAGGTTCAGGCAGGCATCGACAAGCTTTCGCCTGATCTGCGGACTTGCGTCATCCTTCGAGACATCGAGGAGTTGAGTTACCAGGAAATTGTCGACTTGTTAAAGATACCTGAGGGAACAGTGAAGTCGAGAATCAATCGAGGACGAATTGAGTTGGCCAAGATCCTAAAGCGGATGAAAGTTTTGGCAGTTAGTGAAGCTTAAGAAACGTCCCGCACCTGGGAAGGCGGGACTGCAATAATTGAGGGGCGGAAAAGAGAGACAAATGCTTTGCAATGAATTTGAGAACGGTCTAACGGATTACCTTGACGGCACACTTGCCTCCGAGGTGCACAAGACGTTCGCCGAGCATGCGCTGCGTTGTCCGCTTTGCCATGACCTTTTAACAGAAGTTAAGAACACCATGCAGGCTTGCAGTGCTGCAGGTGTGCGTGAGCCGTCTCGAGAATTAGAGGCGCGGATTTTAGTCAGCACGATGCCGGAAACTGCGATGAACTGCGAGGACTTTGAGGAGCGGCTAACGGATTACCTCGATGGATTTCTCCCCGCCGGCCTCTATCATCGCTGGGAACGGCATGCCGTGCTTTGCGCAAATTGTACAGAATTGCCCGGTGATGTTGTCCGCGCGATAGGCGCTTGCTACGTCTATATTGGCGAAGAACAACCGTTACCCTTAGGGCTAAACGAACGAATCCTGCAGGCGACTTCTGAAACAGCGCTAGCTCGCGAGATCCGCTCGTCGCTCAACGAACGCGTCGCTTCGTGGCTGCGCGCGTGGCTGGATCCCATAATTTCTCCACAGCTGGCGACCGTTGCCACAATGCTTTTGGTCGCAGTATTCGTCCTGACCAATACTGTATCCGCCGACGGCTCAATCAGCGGAGTTTATAGCGCGAGCATACGTTTGGCGGAACAGAGCTCCGCCAGCGGGTCGAATGGTGGCTTAAAGGAAATCACCAAATCACTGAAGGAACTCGTAGGAGGCAACCAGCAGGCGCCGGTGAATCAGGATCAAAACAGCAAGCAGAATCAAAACGCAACGGGAACGAAGAACCGGCAGAACAAGCCATAACAATACTGTGATGTTTTACTGCGCCTATCATCCGAAGAATCCAGCCGTCGTTCAGTGCAATCAGTGTGCGCGCCGGCTGTGTTCCGCATGCGATCACCGCATTCGCGGCTTTCCGTTTTGCCAGGATTGCATAGTCGCAGGCGTCGAATTACTGAGGCAACAGGCGCAAACACCCGGTACGCCTGCCAGCTATCGAAAGACGTCACCGGTAATCGCAACGCTGTTATCTTTTGTTCCCGGTCTCGGCGCCGCTTATAACGGACAAACTGCGAAAGCTATTGTCCACTTTGCAATCTTTGCGAGTTTCTTCCAGATGGCTGTGCTGACACAGGGCGTTCACTTCTTTGTGCTTGGAGTACTGGGCACGTGGTTGTTCGCCGCAGTCGATGCGTGCCGCACCGCGCAATTAATCCGGGCCGGACTAACTCCGGAGACAGAAGAAGACGTAATCACCCGCCGGCTCTACGGGAATCCATTTGCGTGGGGCTTAACGCTGGTTGTTATCGGCACACTTTTTCTGCTCCATACACTGCTTGGCGTGCAGTTGCCTGTTCGGCAGTTGCTGCCGGTCGCGCTAGTGGCGCTCGGCGCCTATATGCTTTTCGAATATATTCGCGGACGCGGCACAAACGGGCGAATCGTCCGGTTCGATTCAAGACGACCGCCCCCGTCGGTGGTGTCGAACGCCATCGAGTCGCCCGCTTTCCGTACCGGTGAAACAACGCAACTGGGTCGGAAGGTGATCGAAACAATTCCTTTCAAGCGGAGTTCATAAGAGTTTTCTCAGAGGCAATCAGAAATGGCATTCCTAATAAAAGCAATCGCAGGCGTAACCGCCATCGCGCTTCTGGTCGTAACGTTGTTTGGCCAACTTCTGGCGCTGGGCGGCGTGTTGCTCGTTGCCATCAAGGTTGCGGTCGTTGTGATCTTCTTCGCTGTTCTCACCTTGCTCGTCTTTTTTATCCTTCGCGATCGCTGCCGCAATAAACGGGAAGCGCGCTTTTCCTAGCGCAAAAGTCTCCCCTTGCCGTTTGCAATGAGCTTTGGGGCTGTGATAGGGTCACCCTTCTTTGCAGCACCGGCCGGACGAATTTACCCCGCAATTATTGGGTTCTCTTGTTCGCTGCAATCTTCAAGTAGGGTTTCAAAAACAAACCTCGTAATCGAATAAGCTCCGCACAAGTCGTCATTTGACCTGTGCCTTTTACTGCCACACCGCACCCCCACTTGCGACGAGGCGACCGGAGACATGGTAATGGCAAGAGACGACCGTTTTTATGCGTTCATAATCGCTCACACCCCGCGCTCAAGTGCTCAAATCCGAAGGTTTTGTGTGGAGAAGCGTGCCCTTAAGATTCTTGGCCTGGTTGCCGCTACTGTCTTTTGCGGTTCGGTCTATGGCTTTTACGGCCTGACACAACAGGCGGCGCACCTGCGGACAGATATGGAGAACCAGCGGTTGCGCGCTGAGAATGAAAAACAACGCCTGGAATTGAAAGAACTAAGCAATCGCGTTGAGGCGGTCGAAGATACGTCCCGCAAACTTGCCGAAAAATCCGGAGTCGTTAGTGAAGTTGCTCTTCCCGGCACAGGTGGTCCGGCGTTGCCCCTTGATGAAAGTGAACTAGCGGCACTTTCGGGAAAGATGAGCCGGCTAGAAGTCAAAATGCGGGCTTACGAGAAAGTCTTGCGCGAGCGCGGCTACACACCTTCGGTTTGGCCTGTGGTTGGAAAGTTAGAAAGTGGATTTGGCGGTCGACGAAATCCCTTCGGCGGCAGCTCCTACGAATTTCATTCGGGCCAGGACATTGACGCCCAAACTGGTGACCCGGTCGTCGCGGGTGCCAGCGGCAGGGTCACGTTCGTCGGGTGGCAAAATGGTTACGGCCAACTGATCGTCATCGACCACGGCGGCGGGCTGACCACGCGTTACGGGCATCTTTCGCATATCGATGTTTCGCAAGGACAATGGATCGAACGCAGCCAATTTATCGGGCGTGTCGGTTCGACGGGACGCTCAACTGGGCCGCACCTGCACTATGAAATTCGCATCAATGATGAGCCGGTAAATCCACTGCAATACTTGCTAACCAGTGCAATACATTAGGTTTTTTAGCTTGACACATGAAATTGCTTTCATTTAGTATGCGCCGCGTTCAGGGAAAGCCTCTGCAGCAGTCCTAAGTTTTCGCGATACAAGCTTTACAGCAATGTGTTTTTTAGTAAGCCCCCGTTAGTGTGCATGATGAATCGCGCCAAAAGCGTTGTTCACCATGCATTTTTTGATTGTGCCTCCGTATTCGCTTCTAAGGCGCGTCCGGCTCACAAGCTTTAACCAGGTCGCGCGAAAGCCCCCAAGGCTCTCGCCCCGTTTTACCGAATCGTTAGGAGGATTCGTTGTTATGTCTAGAATAACCGGTAAGGTCAAGTGGTTTAACAATTCGAAAGGCTATGGCTTCATCGAGCAGCCAGGCTCTTCAGACATCTTTGTTCACTATAGCGCCATTCAAGGAGATGGCTTCAAGACTCTTGAAGAGGGTCAGGAAGTTGAATTCGAAGTGACGCAAGGTCCGAAAGGACCACAGGCGGAAGCAGTGATCAAGATGTAGTTCTCCCCGGCTTGCTTAGCAACGCCACTGACCGCTGCCGGTCTTTCGGTCCGGTAAGCGCCAAAAGAAAAAAGGCAATGCCAATAGTTCGGCATTGCCTTTTCTATTTCTAAAGCTTCGTCGCCGGCGCTGGCTCAGTCTCTTTCGCCACGAGCCTTGAAACTTACATGACCACCTTCAACATCAATTGAGAACGAGACCTTTTCGCATCCCAATCGTTCCTTAAGGCCGTCCGCCTGAGATGCTATCAACCGATGAAAACGCGGAAAGGAAAAGTCCTCGATTGGCTCACCGCAAACTTTCTTTGCTTCGATCAACGCGCTGTAAAGGTTCTTTACCAGCTCGACGTCCTTATGCGCATCGTCACAAACGAAGTTCGTCTTCTTAAAGCCATCGACTGCCTCTTGCTTGGCTTGAATTCTGGCAACCGCTACCGGGTCCCGGCCTTCTTCGCGTCCCTGCATGGTTCGCCGCCAAAGATCGCGGAAAGCGTTGTAACGGGAAGCCAAAGCGCCATAGCGGTATCGTTGCGCATAGCTCAACGTTCGGTCATCTCCCAACCGCTTGATCATGGTTTCCACGCGACCCTTCGTGTCGTAAGGAGGCCGCTTGGAGGCGCCATTGAAAAAAATGTCAAATTCGATTTTCAGGCGGCGAATGTCGTCCTCGAGTCGCGTAAGCTGATCATCGATGCTTGGCTCGGTCTCGCCGACAGTGAACTTCGTTTTCGTTCTTAGTTGCGATCGGAAAAGTTTGTTGTCGCTCTTTGACACTGGCTGGATTCTCCTTGAGAGGTGGGAAACAGGCGGGAACGCATCGAGAAGGATGCGCTAACCTGAGTCTAGGGGTTTCAAAAGCGACGTGTCAATAATTAAGTCTGTCGACCCCCTTTTTCTGACGATTCAGCCTGGGCCAACCCGTTTGCCAGCCCAACGAACAACGGCTATCCTACGAAACCCACAGACAACTCTTTCAAAAGCTTATGGCCAATCCTGCGACCAACAGTTTGCGTGCGATTCCTTCAGTCGACCAGTTACTGCGCTCCGATGAGGCCACACAACTTCGTAAGGCGGTAGGTAATCAACGACTGACCGACATTGCCCGTGAAATCACTGACCAGATTCGCGCGCAAATTGAGTCGGGTAGTCTAAGAGACAACTCCAGGGAGGCATTACTTGCAGAAGGGATTCAGCGCCTTCAGCAGGCTGGTGCGCATGAAGCACTGCGTGGGTTCAGTCGCGTAATAAACGCGACCGGAGTAATTCTGCACACCAATTTGGGACGTGCTCCGCTGTCGGCGGCGGCCAGAACTGCAGTTGCAAAAGAAGCAGCAGGTTACTGCACGCTCGAGTACGATCTGAGTACTGGGGAGCGAGGCAAGCGCGGTGCGCGAGCGGAAGAATTACTGGTTCAATTGACGCGAGCAGAAGCTGCGCTAATCGTAAACAACTGCGCTTCTGCGGCCTTGCTAATCCTGTCTGTGCTCGCCAGTGACGGCGAAACGATCGTCTCGCGAGGAGAGCTCGTCGAAATTGGCGGTGACTTTCGCGTGCCAGACGTGATGGCAAATTCAGGCACGCGCATGATTGAAGTCGGCACTACCAATCGCACCCGGCTGGAAGACTATGGCGAGATAATAAACCCGAAGACTCGCTTGATAATGCGCGTTCACCCCTCGAACTACCGCATTGTCGGATTTACGAATTCACCTGGGCTTGCCAATCTGTCGTCCCTTGCTCATGAGCGTGGCCTGCTCCTTTACGAAGATGCAGGCTCGGGTGCACTGATTAATCTCGCAAACTATGGTCTGGGTGACGAGCCGGTCATAAGCGATTCGATAACCGCTGGTGCGGACGTTGTTTCTTTCAGCGGCGACAAGCTACTCGGTGGACCCCAAGCGGGGCTGATTGTTGGGCGTAAAGAAATTATTGAGCGCCTGCGTAGGAGCCCGCTTTATCGCGCCTTGCGCGCGGATAAATTGTGCCTGGCCGCATTGGAAGCGACGCTTGATGCGCACCGCCGGGGAGCGCTCGAAGAGATACCGTTGTTTCAGATGTTGGGCTTAACCCCGGAAGCGATCGAGAAGCGCGCGCGGAACCTTATTGAGCAACTCGCTCGGATTGTGCCTTCCGCTTTGAGACTAACAATTGTCAGCGGGACCTCAGCCGTCGGCGGTGGTTCAGGGCCAAATGCGCATCTGCCAACAGCGTTGCTTGCCGTGTCTCATGAGAGACTCAGCGCGAACGAGATTGAAAGTAAACTCCGTGCAGCCTCGCCTCCAGTCATCACCCGTATTTCCGACGACCAGGTGCTACTTGATTTGCGTACCATCGATATTTCCGACGAACCTGCTGTGTTAAGCGCCTTGAAATCCCTCATGTCTTAGATTTCCGGCCAAAATTCAGCGTTTTCTCTGGATTGCTACTGACCAACAATGTATAATCAGCCCGGCTTGCTCCCACGCCGAGCTCATACAATCCCGCCCAGGTCTTTCGGGTTCGCTTCCACTAAACAGCCTTGCAAGTTCCTTCATTCAAATCTCTCTCTAGCAACTGCGTCATCGCTGCGCTCTCTGCGGCGGTGAGTTCCGCCCTGTTGTGGGCTGGTCTGTTGGCGCCCCTGCAAAACTTAGTTTTAGTAACTTCGAAAAACCAACAACCCTGGCCCTTGTTTCCAAACTTTTGGTTCGGCACTCTTCTGGCGTTTGCACTCGCTTTTCTCGTTGCCACAATCGTCGACTGCTTTGGACTGCGCCGCTCATTAGTTTACCTGGCTGGCGCACTCACCGGCCTTGGGGTTGTTAGCGTCGCCGTTGCCTGGATTTTCGCTCGCGACATATTGTTTGTTCCACTAGCTATCACGGTTTTAGTCGCCGTCGCGGGAGTTCAGTTTAAACGGCTGCGAGGGCAAGACAACGAATTAACGGAAAATTTGCTGGACGCCCCCTTCAGAATAGGATCGCGATCTCAAGAAGGTGACCGGCGGCTACTTAGCGGATTGAAATTGTTGGACACCGTTCTCGCGCCGACCGAAGCGATTGTCTTTCGTCGAGATACTGCCGGCGAGCTTGTCTCCTCCGCTCGCCTGCGGGCTACCAGTGGAGTCATGCCTGAGACAGCGCGAAATTCAGTTTGGCGAGAAGGCGTAAAACTTTGCGAACGAGCAATCGCAACTCGTGAGATCGTAGTTGAGAAGGTGGGGCCGGATGAGCCCGCGACCAACATTGCGCTTCCTCTCCGTCATGAAGAGCGAACTGTCGGCGCCCTCCTCATTCGCTCGAGCCAGGAATTTGATGACGATGATCGTGCTTTGTTGCTCGCGGTTGGCGGACAAATGGCGCGTAACCTGCAACGTGAACAAGTAACGAACTCCCGCCGAACCCTTGGCCATTTAGATTTCCTTTCGGTAACCGCTTCGCGCAAGCGGCTCGACTCACTCTACGTTCTTAACGGCGCATTGCTGGAACAACGGGTCGGCACGAATGCGCTGTCTGAAATCGGCGACGGCGTAGCCTTGGCGTCGCTTGACGGTCGCATCGCGTTCGCCAACGAAGTGATGTGTTTGTTCGTGGGCTTGCCGCAAGCGGAAACCCTGCGGCTCAGCATTTTTGATCTCCTTGCCGCGTTTCGTACCGATGTGTTTGACGAACCCGCAATTGCAGTGCGGCGCGTATTGCAAACGGGGCAGGCGTACGAGCATGAACTTCAGTTCACTGAACGTAACGAAACACTTGGCCTCCGCATCTCGCTGGTGCTAGACGATGCAAAGAAGCAGCAAAAGACTCCGCAGCCATTGTGTTTGGCGGTGGTCGTAAAAGACCTAACGCGAATCAAGGAGTACGAGCAATTGAAGAGTGACATGATTTCTTTGATGTCTCATGAGCTCCGTACACCTTTGACCAGTATCAACGGTTTCGCGGAACTACTGGCCGCGGACGACCAGTTGCCGGAACAAACGCGTGAGTTTGTCACGATCATTGCCAACGAATCCCAACGGCTTTCGCGAATGATCAATACGTTCCTGGCAGTGACGAAACTACAGCGCAAGGACAAGCAGGAAGTTCTGAAGATTCCTCTGCGCCTTGATGAAGTGGTTAGGGAAACCATCGCCACGCTGCAGCCGGTGGCGAAGAAGCGCCGCATTCGTTTGGTCGAACAACCAACTGAGCGGCTGCCACCCGTTGCTGCTGACAAGAGCATGATTACTCAAGCAGTCAAGAACCTCGTTAGCAACGCAATCAAGTACAGCCCCGAGCGTACTACGGTCACACTGTCAACAGCGCTTGAGGCGGAAGCCGTGCGATTGAGCGTTGAGGATCGCGGTTACGGCATCCCCACCGAAGCAAAAGACAAAGTCTGGGAAAAGTTTTATCGCGTCGTGCGCGAAGGACAGGAAAAGGACGAGGAATCCACTGGACTTGGCTTATCGTTCGTACGCGAAGTCGTCGAACAACACGGCGGCACGGTTGGTTTAGAATCGGAGGTCGGACGAGGATCGAAATTCAGTTTCACGTTACCCAGGCTTTAGCTACTGCTTATTGATTGTTCCTCGGCAAGAAGGTGCGCCACAGACGCACCTTTTTTCGTCTGAGTGCAGCGTGGATTCGTAGTCAATCGTGATTTCCTCTCCGGGCTGAATATCGCGTAGCGCAATGAACAGAATGTGGCCGTAAAGAATCTGCATGAACGCGTTGGGCTCGCATGAATGATTTATGTAATGCGTGCCGTTGCCGCCACGGCTACCGTCCAGGCTCCAGCGATCGTTGATTGCGCAGATGCGCAGCTTTCGCCGCGAAGCCCTGCGGTTAGCCTCGGCGTTTGTGATTTTCTCGCCAGTGTATTCGGCAATTTTTCTTCGCTGTTTGAAGGCAGCAGTAGCAAAGCACCCCTTACCTTCGATCGGGGATTTTTTGATCGTTAGACCCGGCGCGAGATTGAGCTTCATATCATTTATTGGAATTGTTTACACCGTTTGGACTTAAACGGGTAAATTTCCGATCACTAATAATCCTTAACAGTTGACGGTAACGAACCAACGCAAACTAACAGTTTGCTTTACATAAGAAAAGGCCGCCCGATTTGCACCGAGCAGCCCGTCCTGTTCCAATAACATAACGCGGTTACTTCAACTTGAAACTGCGCGCGATCGCATCTGTTTGATTGCGGATGCGGGCGAGTTTGTCGCGCAATCCGGTGAAGCGCAGAGCATAGATCGTGCGATTGTCGGCTTGCAGGTAATAGATGCGGCCCATCATCGGCTTTCCTGCTTTCGTAAACTCGTAAGAAGCGGTTACTCCACTAAGCCTGCCTGAGAAGGCTTCCTGTTTGCCGCCGACAAATCCCGGGATGTATCTGAGCTTTTGATCCTGATCGCGGAGGGCGACATCTGCGGCCGTCGTGCCCGCGTCGATGATCTCTTTACGAATTTGCAGGAAGCCGTCCATACGATCGCCATAAACAAACTCGGCGCGCTCACGCGCTGTCTCCGGTTCCGAGATGGATTTCCATTGGCTGGACGGAAGCTCGATTGAGTATTCACCCTGATCGCTTACATTGCTTTCCTGGGCTAACACACCCACCGCGCTTGCCGCAAGCACGATCAAAACCAGCAAAGCCGTTTGGTGTTTCATTGAGTACATCTCCGCTTTTTAGATTGTTTTAGGGATAAGTTGTGTGACGATTTGACTATGGCAATTATCTCAAACATTCGGATGCCACAGTAGTCGCGCACCGTTGTCTGGCAGCCTGAAAGCAGCCTTAGTTCAGCTCTTTCCAGCTTTGATTATTTCCCGTTGCCTGGCGACAAGTGTGGCCAGACCGTCGGTCGCCAGTGCCAGCAGACTATCCATTTGCTCGCGCGAAAATGGCTCGCGCTCGGCGGTTCCCTGGACCTCGATGAAGCGGCCGTCGCCGGTACAAACCACATTCATATCAACTTCCGCCTGCGAGTCTTCGTCATACTTTAGGTCAAGCAGCGGCGTGTTTTCCACTACACCAACACTGATCGCGGCCACTTCGTTGGTGATGATATTGCGTTGAATTTTTCCCGCCGCCAACAGGCGCTGAACGGCCAGCGCGAAGGCGACGTAGGCGCCGGTAATTGCCGCTGTGCGAGTACCACCGTCCGCCTGCAAGACGTCACAATCAAGCGTGATGGTTCGTTCACCCAGCAGTCGCATGTTCGCCGCGGCTCGAATACTGCGCCCGATCAAACGCTGTATTTCATGTGTACGACCGGATGGGCCACCGCGTCCTATTTCGCGTGAGGTTCTTTGCTGGGTGGCTCGCGGGAGCATCGAGTACTCAGCCGTGATCCAACCCTGGCCGCTGTTGCGAAGGAATGGTGGTAATCGCTCATCGACAGATGCGGAACAAATCACGCGCGTTTCGCCCATCTCGATCAGTACGGAACCTTCCGCATATGGCAGAAAGCCGGGGCTAATCTTTAGCGGCCGTAATTCATTAGCGGCGCGACCGTCAGTACGTACGTAGCTCATCGTGTCCCCAAACCTCTACAGCCTCCAACACCGAAGGCGCGGTGCCCAAAAATCGTTCTGCTACTTTTGCGAAGCGTTCCGCCGCGTCCGTAACGTAAAAGTGATCCAGATCGTCGCATAGTCGCCGCTCTGCGAGTTCGCTCGTAGTCTGCGACGCACGAAGTCGTTTAATTTCCAGCAGCGACTGCACTTCCGCGGCGGCAGCTTCACCGGAATCGATCAAGGGAATATCGCCAACAACTTCGCTAATCAGCTCACGCAAGATTGGATAGTGAGTACAACCCAAAACCAACGCTCCAAGGTTCGCGTCCCGCAAGTCGTGTAGATACTCTTCAGCAACGGATCGCGCGACTTCACTGTTGGCCCAACCTTCTTCCGCCAAAGGTACGAACAAAGGGCAGGCTCGCTCAATCACCTTCGTATGCGGATCAATTTGCTTGATCGCTTTGGCGTACGCGCCGCTTTGCACGGTAGCCTCGGTGGCAATCACCGCGATGGCTTTGCCGCCCGCAATTTCGACCGCTGCGCGCGCGCCCGGTTCGATTACACCGACAACTTGAATGTCTACTGCTTTACCAATGGCGGGCAGCGCCAGCGCCGAAGCGGTGTTGCACGCGACGACCAGTAACTTAATTCCCTGCGCCTCGAGAAATTTTGCATTCTCAATTGCATAGCGCTCGACGGTTGAAAGTGATTTCGTGCCGTAAGGGACGCGCGCAGTATCGCCAAGGTAAACGAAACGCTCGGCCGGCAAACGTTCGTGCAGGGCACGATAAACCGTTAGGCCGCCAACGCCGCTGTCAAAAATGCCGATGGGAAGCTGCGGATTGCGGATTGTGGATTGCGGATTTCGGATTGGCAATTCTGAATGTCCTGGGATCGTGTAGTTGATTTAAGCCGATGTCGGATTGCAAAGCCGCAATCCGAATTCAGAAATCCGAAATTCAAAGAATGGTGGAGGCGCCGAGAATTGAACTCGGATCCAAGAGTCAACGCCGAAAAACTCTACATGCTTAGTCACTTCTCTTCTCTTCCCGATTTTCACCGGAAAAAATTTCGCTCAACGCGGAGTAAGTGAAGTAACAAGACCGCCGCGAGAACTAGTCCGACTTTAGTCTCGCCCAATCCTACGGACCGAAAGATTGGGCCAGCTTATCTGCGTGACATCTCCCTCCGCGCGCATAAGCAACTTGCGGTGAGACGCTCACTGCTAATTAGGCAGCGAGAGCCAATTCATTGTTATTGGCAATTGTTTTTTCCCTACGCTTTTTAACGAGCTGCATAAGGTAGCCCGGCATGGCATCCGTCGGTCGCCAGAAACTCCTGTCGAAGCCTGTCGCCCCCGTTCGCGCAGTGATTATAAGGCTTTGAACTCGGAATAGGAAAAGCAGACTCCTCGGACGCAATGTCGCCTTTGTCCCGCATCGAAGTCCCAACCTGACTAGGCTATAATTCTTTCTGCCCAATTCCCCATTCTCGACCGCGCTGTGGGTACCCACATTGTCGTAACATCAGGGTATGAGGCACTTTTTTCGAGAGGTCTTACTTATATGGCTGATAAATTTCCCGGCTCCAAGCTGAAATCATATTCCCCAAAAGCAATCGTCACCGCGCCGCCCGAGCAACGCAAACATATTCTGCGCCGGTTCTGGTTGCCGGCGGTTCTAATCCTGGCGCTGGCTGCGGGCGGTTTGACCGGTATCATCGCCGCTTATGAACTCAACTACTCGCGTGCGGCAAACGAAGTGGCGGCGCTGGCGACGTACCGCCCCAGCGTGGTGACCCGCGTTTACGCCGACGATGGCGAAACTGTAATCGGCGAGTTTGCACTCGAGAAACGAATTCCGCTTAAGTACGAAGAGATTCCGCCGGTGATGAAGAACGCAATCCTCGCCGTCGAGGACGCTCGCTTCTACGATCATGTCGGCATCGATCCAATTCGCATCATCGGCGCTACCTGGAAAAATCTAACCAGCGATCGAGTCGAGGGTGGCTCCACACTGACGCAACAGCTCGCAAAGAATCTTTTCCTTTCCAAAGAACAAACAATTAAACGAAAAATGAATGAGTGGGCCCTGGCTCTGCAAATCGAACGTTACTACACGAAGAACCAGATCATGGAGCTCTACGCCAATCATATTTTTCTGGGGGCCAATGCGTACGGAGTTGAAGCCGGCGCGGAAACATATTTCGGCAAACAGGCGAAGGATCTGACTATCGGCGAAGCAGCGTTGCTGGCGGGAGTGCCAAAGGCGCCGAGTGAATATTCCCCTACTTCAAATCCGACGCGCGCCAAAGAGCGGCGCGATTTGGTGCTCGACCTGATGGCGAAAAACGGTTTCGCAACTCAGGCAGAAGTCGACGCTGCAAAAGCCAAACCGATTCAACTTGCTGACACGGCTTATTACGGGTCGCAACCAAAATCGACGCCTTTCGATTATCCGGTTGAATATGTGCGCCAAGAATTGGAAGACAAATACACCACGCGTGTGGCCCAGGGCGGCTTGTCTGTCTACACCACCATCAACGTCGCGGCGCAGAAGAAAGCTTATGAAGTTGTACGCGCCGGGTTGCGCCGTTACGACAAGTCTCACGGCGGCTGGCGTTCCAGCTATCGCTTGATTCCAACTTCGTCAACTAATGATCAGCCTACCGCGCAGGAGATTGCGAATTACAAAGATCCAGATTGGTACGGAAACGATTTTCAGGAAGATCGGTATCTGACCGGTCTTATTGCCAAAGTGGACCGTGCCAAAAACGAAGCGACGATCAGGTTTGGCAACTACACAGCGACCGTTGGTCCAGCCGATATGGGTTGGTCCAAACGGCAGCCGAAGGATGAGTTAAAGCCGGGCTATCTGGCGGAATTCCAAATCAAGGAAGTGGATAAGAAGAGCCGCCGCTTGAAAGTGGAGTTGACGCAAGTACCCGCCGTAGCCGGCGCAATGATGACGCTGAACGCGAAGACTGGCGAAATGGTCACCATGGTGGGCGGTTACGATTTCTACGCGACTAGCAAATTCAATAATGCGACCCAGGCTTACCGGCAAACGGGTTCCTGCTTCAAACCATTCATTTACACAGCAGCCGTCGAATGGGGCATGACTCCGGATACGACGGTAAGTGGCGCGCCGATCAGCATCGGCAACTGGCAACCGCATAACTACGATGGTTCGGCCGGCAGTGGGGACATGCCGTTGAAGATGGCGCTCGCCAAGTCAATGAATGTTTGCGCGGTCCACCTACTGCAAACAGTCGGCATCCAGACGGGAGCGCAGATGGTTAGACGTTTTGGCATCAAAGTGCCCATGGCGCCGTACTTACCGTCGGCGCTCGGCGCGACTGAAGTGCCGCTGGACCAAATGGTTTCTGCGTATTCTGCGTTTCCCAACAAAGGCATTCGTGTCGAGCCGCATATGATTCGCCGCGTCCTCGATCGCGATGGCGCTGTGCTCGAAGAATGGGAGAAGACAACCTACAAAGTCGTCAACGAGTACGTTGCGTTAACCATGGTTTCAATGATGCGCGGCGTAGTTGAGTTTGGAACTGCTACCGCTGCGCGCTCGCTGGGCGTTCCGCTTGCCGGCAAAACAGGCACGGTAAACGACCACACCGACGTTTGGTTTATCGGTTACACGCCAACTTACGTGACTGGCGTTTGGATGGGCTATCCCGGCAGGAAAAGGCCACTGGGAAATGAAATGACTGGCGGCGTCGGCGCGCTTCCCTTCTTCATCGATTTCATGAAGGACTACTTAAAGGACAAACCCAAGGAAGATTTTCCGAAGCCAACGGCAATGCCTGAGGATATGAAGGAACTATTCCGTCAACGCCAGCGAGAACTGCAGGCTGAGCGGGCCCAGTTCAATGAGGACGCGGCGAAGACAAATGAAGATGAGACAACGGCGACACCAACGACTACCGGCGAACCCAAGCTGGAGCAGATGACGTTGCCGCCGCCGCCAAAAACCGACGATGCACCTCCTCCACCACAACCGCGGACGGAACCAGTGACTCCGCATGTCGACAACCCGCCGCCGGCGGTAACGCGACCTCGCGAAGTCGATCCGACTAAGAAGAAAGGCAAGAAAGGCGGGGACGAACCGCCGGGGTAGTTCTTGTCTGTGGGTAAGACTTAGGTCAGCGGAAGAAAAGAAGATTTACCATTTCTCATTTGACAATTCTCATCTGTCATTTGTGGATTCAAGTTGGCAGTGCAACACAAGGTACGAGTCAACAGGAAGAGCGCGAATGACAAATGAGAAATGGTAAATCTGCTTAGCTCTTCTGTCCGCCATCCACCAACTTTTCCAACGCATACGGCAGCATCCTCCGCCACCACGGCCAGTCGTGATTGACGTCGGCGCCCCACAAATCAAGCGTGTGCGGAATTCCTTTCGCCTCGAGCATGTCGGCGAGATGCTGGCTACGCTCCGGGGCTTCGTATGAGCCCTTGCCTGAAAGAATGTAAATCGCTTCTGCCTTTTGCAGGATTGGCAGATAGTGATCGTCATTCAGGTTCGGCAGATAGTCGGCGGGGTTGTTGAAGTAGACGTTATCGTCATAAAAGCCTTTTAAGTAGGAGCGCACATCGTAACTACCGCTCATTGCGATAACGCCACGAAACAGGTCCGGATGTTTGAAGTATTCATTCGCTGCCAGGAACGCGCCGAGGCTGGCGCCCGTCGTCAACGGTTTTGCATTATCATCGCCTGAATCTTTTCGAATTAACGGCAACACTTCATCAGTGACATAACGATCGAACGCCGTTAACAACTCGGCCTTCATGTTCGGCGGCATGTGCTCGTTCAGCAGGCTGTAACGGTTGACGCTGTTAATTGAATAGGCCCGGACGCGACCGGCTTCGATGAGCGGCTTGATTGCATCCACCAGGTGAAATCGTTCGTACTCGAGATAATCCGCAGCGGCGGTGGGAAACATCAACAGGGTTTGCCCCGCATGCCCGTAGGCAACCAGCGGCATTTCCGCGTTCAAGTTTTGACTGTGCCAGGATGTTATTCGACGCTCCATACAAACCTTTCGCTGGCGGCGCAACAGCTGCCGTCATCAGTGGATTTTATTTGAGGATTTGCGTGCGAGATATTCTCGCAGTTCGGGGCGGCGTGCAAGTTTAGAACGAGCTCAGAACTTAACCTTTAGGCGAATGTGCTCAGGACTTGGGCAAAGAGAAATGTTTGGGACCAGTCCGCGGGAGGCTTCCTTGACGCTCATGATCTCATCTGTTATAAAAATTTCTCCGCGTTATCCCATAAGTTTTGGCTTTGGGGCGCATATTCCGCAGTAGCTCAATGGCAGAGCATCCGGCTGTTAACCGGAGGGTTGTAAGTTCGAGTCTTACCTGCGGAGCCAAATCTTTATTTGATCGCAGGGGCAGGCCAAACTGCCCCGCTTACTTCACCCTTCGTTCAACTGCATCCAAGTCGCATTTTGCTGTTAAGCCACGGCTCGATAGAGTCTTTACGGTCATACCTGACCTGCAAAATCATGTTCTGGGTTTACGTGCTGGAAAAATCTTCCAAGTTGATACGCAAACATCTATTGGCTACCCAGCATCCAGCTGTTAATCCCGATGGCTCGGGATTGTAAGTTCTCCCGACGAATCGGGATTACCTGCGGAGCCAAATCTCTCGATAAAAGGGCAGCCCGGCGCTGCCCTTTTTAGTTTCGCGCGTTGACTAAACGAACGCACTCCCGAGTTACAACCCAGTGCGGCGCTCCAGCTCTTCGGGATACCTTGCGCCTTGCACTTTGATGTTTGCGGCAGCGCTCTCGATTTCACGGAGATCGTCGCCGGTGAGTTCAACTGAAACTGCACCGATGTTCTCCTCAAGGCGACTCAATTTCGTCGTGCCAGGAATGGGAACAATCCATGGCTTCTGGGCCAACAGCCAGGCAAGCGCGATCTGCGCCGGTGTCGCGTTCTTTTGTGCGCCAATTGATTTCAGCAGATCGACTAGCGCCTGATTGGCCTGTCGAGCCTCGGGCGTAAAGCGAGGAACGATGTTGCGAAAATCGGACTTGTCGAACGTGGTGTTCTCGTCGATCTTTCCCGTGAGGAAGCCTTTGCCCAGTGGACTAAAGGGAACAAAACCGATGCCGAGTTCCTCTAGAGCCGGTAACACTTCCGCCTCAGGCTTTCTCCACCACAACGAGTATTCGTTCTGGAGTGCAGTAACCGGCTGGACTGCATGTGCGCGACGGACCGTGTGTATTCCCGCTTCAGAAAGTCCGAAGTGTATGACCTTCCCTGCCTGAATCAAATCCTTGACCGCTCCTGCCACCTCTTCGATTGGTACCTCCGGATCAACGCGATGTTGGTAGAAGAGATCGATGTGATCGGTCTTTAGTCGTTTGAGTGAGGCTTCAGCGACTTCTTTGATGTGCTCAGGCCGGCTATCGGTACCGCTCTGACCGCCCTTGTCGTTAAACCTGAATCCGAACTTCGTGGCAATCACCACTTGATCGCGAAATGGCCCCAGCGCTTCGCCCAAAAGTTCTTCGTTTTTGTAAGGGCCATAGGCTTCGGCGGTGTCGAAGAATGTAATGCCGCGTTCCACTGCACTTCGCAGCAGCGCGATCGCCTCTTGCTTTTCAGTGGCCGGACCATAACCATAGCTCAACCCCATACAGCCAAGTCCGAGAGCTGAAACTTCCAGGTTGCTCTTTCCGAGTCTTCGCTTCTGCATTGGTACTCCTTATCGAATAATTTCCCAACTCTGTGAAACCTCTGTGCTCTCTGTGTCTCGGTGGTGAACAAAATCTTACGCACTCACCAACCACAAAGACACCGAACACAAAGGACGCACAAAAAAATTAAGACCATCGACGCTTTCGCCTTTCATCACGCAGATTTCAGCGAAGCCATATCAATGGAGAACCTGTACTTCACATCCGACTTCAGTAATCGCTCGTACGCTTCGTTCACCTTCTGAACCGGGATGACTTCGACGTCGGCGGTAATGTTATGTTCCCCGCAAAAATCAAGCATCTCCTGCGTCTCGGCGATGCCGCCGATGTTCGAGCCTGACAAACTGCGACGCCCACCAATCAGCGCGAACGCCGAAACGCCGAGAGGCTTCGGCGGCGCCCCAACCAGCGTTATGTTGCCGTCGCGCGCGAGCAGATTGAGATAAGCGTTGATGTCGTGATCAGCCGAGACAGTGTCAAGGATGAAGTCAAAGCTGCCGGCATGCTTTTCCATCTCGCCGGTGTTACGGGACACTACGACTTCGTCGGCGCCGAGGCGAAGTGCATCATCCTTCTTGTCGGGCGAAGTGGTGAACACAACGACATGCGCTCCAAATGCGTGAGCTAACTTCACGCCCATGTGGCCCAGTCCACCCAGTCCAACAATGCCAACTTTCTTTCCCTTGGCAACGTCCCAGTGACGCAGCGGCGAATAGGTTGTGATACCGGCACAGAGCAGCGGCGCGGTCCCAGCCAGGTCGAGGTTCGCAGGAACACGCAGCACAAAGTGTTCATCGACCACAATGCTTTCTGAATAACCGCCATAGGTAACGCCGCCGAGGTGTTTGTCCGGCGAGTTGAAGGTGAGCGTCATGTTCGGGCAAAACTGCTCCAAGCCTGCCTGGCATTGAACGCAAGTACGGTCCGAGTCGACCATGCAGCCGACTGCGGCAAGATCGCCGGGTTTGAAATTAGTAACTTCAGAACCGACCTTCGTAACGCGCCCGACAATCTCATGGCCGGGGACGATTGGGTAGACGGTGGGCGAGAATTCGCTCCACTCGTTGCGCACTGAATGGAGATCCGAATGGCAGATGCCCGTAAATAGAATCTCGATCTGAACGTCGCGTTCAGTCGGTTCGCGTCGCGAGATCGTAGTTGCAGCAAGCGGAGCTGTAGCACTGCCCGCAGAGTAAGCTTTAGCGTTGTACATAGGTGTCCTTTTATTGATTTATGCTTGGGGGGCTTTCATTGTAGTGGCATAGGCCGCACTCTGCACCTCAGCGGCAAACGTTCAACGATATGGTCACTGGATTAGAATTACTGCCAACCTATTGCGACGAGAAGTCTATTTTCGCGAGTATCCGTCCCAGAATGCACCCAGGTACCAAGCCGCTTGAGCATTAGCTGCGGCCAGTTCATCACAAACCCCTTGGCGTGTTCCTTATTCATAGTCTAATGCTGCGGTCTGGCCTGCATCCGTAGGATTATGTCCTCTGCACTCTTTGGTCTATGATCCCGGAGTGACGGTTTCGTCGCCATTAATCTTATTGGTTGCGGCAACTCCGGTTGCGATACCAAGGCGGTTGTAAGATCCTCGAAGACAAAGTGCTCGCGGTTTTCAGTAGACATTTTCCTCAGGCGCATGGTCGAACACACAAACCACGACTTTGACAGAGATGCGAGCGGCACCTCTGTTACGCAGTCCGCGTCGCGGCGTCGCTGGCTACAGTGGGCGGTGATCTGGGGAATCTGGACCTTCGTTGGCATCGTCTTCACACTTCAGAGTTACTTCACTTCTTATAGATCAGAACAGCCGATGTCGCTCTACGATTCGGCTTACTTACAATTTACCTGGTCTTACCTTTGGGCGCTGGTCACGCCGCTCGTCCTCTGGGCCGCTTCAAAGATCCCCATCGAAAAAAGCAATTGGCTGCGGGCCCTTTTGCTTCATGTTCCGATCAGTCTTGGTCTGAGCATGGTAATTACAGCGATAGGCCACGTGTTTGTTTGGTATCACTTTGGTCGAGCGATGGGTCGGCCGTTCTCGTTCGAGCGCATGGGCCGCTTCGTCGTCGCTAATTTTAGCGAGGGCATCGGCATATACATGCTGATAGCTCTGACAAGCTACTCGCTTAGCTACTATCGCCGTTATCGCGAATCGCAACTGAGGACTCTTCAACTTGAGGCCCAGCTTTCGCATGCTCAGCTGCAAGCCCTCAAGATGCAGCTTCATCCGCATTTTCTCTTCAATACGCTTCACTCCATTTCTGCTTTACTAAACAAGGACCCTGAAGCCGCTCGCCGGATGATCACCCGCCTGGGAGATTTTTTGCGGCTCACTCTGGAAAACTCCGGTTCGCAGGAAGTCACGCTGCAACAGGAGATGACTTTTCTCCACTGTTATCTGGAAATTGAACGCATACGCTTTCAGGATCGTCTGGTCACGCGCCTCGACGTATCTGAGCAGACACTGGACGCTAAGGTCCCCAACCTCATCCTTCAACCCATTGTCGAGAACGCAATTCGCCACGGAATAGCGCCTCGCTCCACCGCCGGTCTTATCGAAATTGATGCGGAACGCCAAAACAGCACACTTCGTATTAAAGTCCGGGACAACGGACCCGGCCTCCCCAGTCATCGGACATCCGAGAATATGTTCAAGAAGGGTCTGGGCCTGGCTAATACAGAAAAACGGCTGGAACAGTTATACGGCGCAGCACATCTCTTCGATCTAAGCGACCACCCCGAGGGCGGGTTGCTGGTAACAATGGAAATACCGTTTCATGTAGATAGCTCCGCCGCCGGCAGTACCGAAGTCGTTTAATTCCCAGTCCTTCCCTACTCATACGGAATAAGAAAGTTTTTGCCAGATATTCGGAGGCCGTGGTGTAACCACAACAGCCAAGCTGTGAACTGACGCCGAGCAACGAACAATCTATGACGAACTCTCCCATGATTCGTGTTTTGTTGGTGGACGATGAGCCGCTGGCTCGCGAAATGCTTCGCGAGATGCTGCAAAACGATCCGCAGGTAACCATCGTGGGCGAGTCAGTTAACGGCCTGGAAGCGGTGGCCGCCATTCGCGAGCACTCACCCGATCTGCTGTTCCTGGATGTCCAGATGCCCGAGTTGGGCGGCTTTGAAGTGCTTTCCGCGCTCGCGAAAGACGAGATACCAAACATTATTTTTGTTACCGCTTACGACCAGTATGCCGTGCGGGCGTTTGAAGTGAACGCGCTCGACTACCTCCTGAAACCATTCGATCAGGAGCGGTTTGATTCTGCCTGGCAGCGCGCCAAGGGCCACATTTTGCAGTCCCGAAATGGCGTAGTTGACCAGCGTATCCTCGCATTGCTGGAAGAGTTGAAAGCCGGAAACAAGTATCTGGAACGCCTGGTGATCAAGTCGGCAGGCCGGATCTATTTTCTGGAAACGGGCGAGATCGATTGGATCGAAGCTGAAGGCAACTATGTCTCAGTGCACAGCAAGAAGAAAGCGCACTTGTTGCGCGAGACAATCAGCAGTCTGGAAGCGCAGCTCGATCCGAAGAAGTTTGTGCGCATTCATCGCTCCTCGATCGTTCGACTGGATCGCATTCAGGAGCTGCAGCCGTGGTTTCATGGCGAGTACCGCATCATCCTTCATGATGGGACTCAGCTGATGCTGTCGCGCAACCATCGAGATAAGTTACAGGAAGCTCTCGGTAAACTTCCTTGAGGGAATTACCCTCATCTAAAGCCCGCTAGTCACAAGCGACTGCCTTTCCGTCACAAAACCAGCGCGCCAGGCGCCAGTCGCTAGTTATAAGTTGTCGCGTCGAACTTATTTGAATTAGCAACTTGGAGGACGTTATGAGTTCAGTCTCAACCTGGAGAAATGACCGGCTGGAATTCTTACCAACAGACGGCAACAGCGCGCTTAATTCTTCGCGTCATAAAATTACAACGGTGAAGCAGCTGGCCATCCGGTTGCTGCGCGAAGTGCAAGCCATTCGCGAAGTCGAAGTCAGGAGTCTTGGCGAGGGCGTCGATTTTTATGAAGAAGTTAGTCGCTTCGAAATTGATCTCATCAAGTGTGCCCTGTTGCAAACGGCCGGTCATCAAAGGCAGGCAGCGCGTCTGCTGAGATTGAAGGTAACTACGCTCAATTCCAAGATCAAGCATTACAACATCAGTCTTAATGCTTTCTCGGGCGGCGCTGCTGGGGCCGTGGAGAATTCAACCGAGTCTGATGCACAGCCGGCATAAATTGTAAGCAGGTCAGGCAGTGGCATTTGCACCCAGTCCATTTTGTGGCTGGGTGCTTTTTTATGAATCGTTTCTCGATCTACCCGCCACAAAAAAACTTTCGCGAGAAACTTTTTATTCCGCATCAATTCCATCCAGAAAACTGGTCGTCATCAACTTCACCTGAACCCAGTCGACAACTGAATTATCCAATAACCGCAAGTCTGCTCCTCAAGAATCCAATTCGCTGAACTCGCACGTTGGAGTGATTGCTGCAAGTTGGCCGAGGTCTGTGACGAAGTGGCCGATTTCATATTCGGGCATAAAGGTACGGTCGTTGCACCTTTCCAACGCGCGCTAGTTTGAAGCTGTAGTGACGACGATCCGAATTTGTGGAATGTGGCGCCTTGCCAGTGCGAGAACGTCGTTACCCGAAGATGCAGCAAATTTATTCCAAAGGGATCTTTACAAACTAAACGCACGAGTACCTCCCCGAGAAGTGTTTTACGAAAATTGACAAGGAGATCAACATGCAAAGCACTCGCAAAGCAACACGCTTTTTTGCGACGATAATTTTCGCATTAAGCTGTGTATTTGTGACTCAGGCGCAAGTTACCACTGGTAATGTGCGCGGCGTTGTCACCGATCCGAATGGCGCAGTAGTGCCAAACGCAAAAGTGACGATCACAAAATTATCAAACAACAATTCGGCAACCGTTCAGACCAGTGGTTCAGGCCAGTTCGAGTTCAACAATCTGTTGAGCGGCAACGACTACACAGTGACGGTGGAAGCGTCAAGCTTTAAGACCCTGACGCTTACAGACGTCCAGGTAAACTTGAACCAGGTAACGGATTTGGCAGCGCAACTAACTCTTGGCCCTGTGGGTGAGACAGTAACCGTCACCTCAGGCGGCACCGAGTTGGTAGACACCACAACCACAAATCTGTCGAAGAGCTTTAGTGAGAGACAAGTGGTTGAATTAGCGCAGACCAACGTGGGCGGCGCCTTTGGCGGCGGCGTCAACAACCTCGCGCTGATCGCACCAAATGTGTCGAGCTCGGGCGGCGTTGGCGTCGGTTCTGGCGGCTCAGTCGGCGGCCAACGTCCGCGCAATAACAATTTCATGATCGATGGTGTCGACAACAACGACAAAAGCGTTACTGGTCCGGCGGTATATATATCACCGGAAGTGGTCCAGGAGTTTTCACTTCTGCAGAACCAGTTCTCGGCCGAGTTCGCACGTTCGAACGGCGGACAGTTCATCACTGTCACCAAGTCCGGAACCAACGAGTACCACGGTACGGCGTACGGCTTCATGCGCAATCGTCTTTTCAATGCCCTGGATACACGGCAGATTGAAGACGGTTTCGTTCGCGAGCGGAATGTTCCCGGAACACAATACCTGCCCCGCTTTGACCTGTTCCGTGGCGGCGCCAATCTCGGTGGGCCAATCATCGCTCCGAAGTTCGGAGAGGGTGGTCCCTCCTGGTGGCACGGCAAGGATAAACTTTTCTTCTTCACCTCATACGAGCGATTGCAGGTGGGATTCGGTTCAGTGGGCGCCGGAATCACGGCGCTGACTGCAAACGCATTAGCGACAGTGGCAGCAACCCCGGGCGTGTCCGCGACGAACCTTGGTGTCTATAGCCAGTTCGTTCCCATCGCAGCGACAAACAACTCGGGCACGATCGCTTTCTGCAGTATCCGGCCTGACGTGAATGGTAACTGTCTGGGCACAATGTTGGCGCTGCCGGTGGGCACGATTGAGTTACCACCGCAACCCCAGTTTAACAAGCAGAATAACTTCGTCGAGAACTTTGACTTTACCCAAAGCTCGAAGACACAGCATCGCGCGCGTTACAACTGGACAGACAACTATGGTGTGGGCCTGGCTGGCTTGCCAATTTTTAATGAGCCGGTGCCAAACAAGCAGCGCTTGTTCTCATACACACTGCTGCACACCTTCACTTCAAACCTGACAAACGAAACCCGTCTTGCGTATAGGCGCACAGACACATCTTTCCCGGTGACTACGCAGTTCCGCTTCCCGGGTTTGACCGATACCACTTTCCCGAACATTGGTTTGCTTGATTTGGGTGTGGACATTGGTCCCAACGGCAACTACCCACAGACCACAATCGAAAACAATTACCAGGTAGTCGACAACGTTTCCTACTTGATGGGTAATCACTCGTTAAAGGTGGGCGGCGACTTCCGTCAAATCATCTCTCCGCAAACGTTCACGCAACGTGGGCGCGGTGACTATCAGTATTCGCAGGCACAGTATTTCTTTTACGATTTGTCGGCCGACAACCCCGCGCAACGGAGCGTCGGAGATGCGGTCTACTACGGAACGCAGAAAGTCCTTTACGCCTTCGTACAGGATGACTGGCGTATCCGGCCGAACCTGACATTGAATCTCGGTGTCAATTATTCCTATCAGGAACCGCCGAAAGGAACACAACAGCAAGCGAACAACGCAATCGCCAGCGTTCCCGGTCTCATTGATTTCCATGCGCCCATCGCGCAGAAGAGAAATTTCGGACCCAGGGTGGGGTTTGCATATTCGCCTGACTATAACGAGGGAATACTCGGACGCATATTTGGAAGCGGCGGCAGGAGTTCCCTCCGCGCCGGCTTCTCAATGGCGTACGACTACATCTTTGACAACGTGTACATTCTGTCTCTGCCACCGCAAGCTCAGCAGACCATAGATGTCAGCGGACCACCGTACACGCCAAACTTCCTCGCCAATGGTGGCATACCCAACGTGCTGGTGGGTGCCGGTACTAGTCCGGCGGCCGCACGCGCAGCCACCAGCGCATTTATTGACGATCAGGAGGTTCCTTATTCGCTTACCTGGACCGGTAGCTTCCAACGCCAATTCGGTGAAAACTGGGTGTTCGAAGCTCGCTATCTGGGTACGCGCGGTATCCATCTGCTAACCCAAAACCGCATCAATCGCCAGAACAAGGCGGGTGGCGGATTATCGGGTTTGCCGACCTTCCTGACGCGGCCATCGCAAGCGGTGATTGATTCATTGCCGTTAACGTTGACCGAGATCACGGCTCGCTCGAATTTCGTCCCTGCGTACGCGAATGCAGGTTTCACAAATCCGGGCAGCATAGTTGGCTTCCTCTCAAATGGTAACTCCTCGTACAACGCGGCTTCGGCTCAACTGAACCATCGCTTCAGCGATGGACTTCAGATGACCGCGGCTTACACCTGGAGCCATCTGATTGATGACACGACCGCAGAAGTGAACTCGACAGTACTCAGCCCGCGACGCGTGGAAAACTTTCAGAACTTGAGAGCTGAGCGTGCGGACTCCGCACTTGATCGGCGTCACCGGCTGGTGGTTTCGGCCATCTATGAGCTGCCCTTCTTCAAGAACAGCACCGGCTTAACCCGGACTCTGTTAGGTGGCTTTAACTTCGCAGGTACCTACACGGCCGAGTCGGGCGAAAAAGCAACGGTGCTTTCAGGCATTGACTCAAACGGGAACGGCGATGCTGCTGCGGACCGCACCATCAGAAATCCAGCGGGTGTACGCGGAACAGGCAGCACGGTCACGGCCCTGACAAATTCCAGTGGTGCGATTGTTGGTTATGTTGCCGACAATCCGAGTGCGGAATACATCCGCGCTGGATTGGGAGCAATCTCCAACTCTGCACGGAACACGCTTCAGTTACCGGGAATCAATAATCTTGATTTCTCGATCTTCAAAAATTTCCGCATGGGAGAAACGCGCCGGATTCAGCTCCGCGCCGATTTCTTCAATGCGTTCAACCATCCTCAATACATACCGGGCTCGACAAATGACATTCAGCCGGTAGCTACTACGCAGTTTGGACAAGTCAACACGGTTACGGCGGCGACGATCAGTTTGGCGGATCCGTCAGCAGCAACGTTCAACCGTCCGGATCGCGTCTTTCTGAGCGGCCCACGCGTGGTTCAATTCGCACTGCGGTTTGACTTCTAAACTTTCACTCTCCTTTCGTGGCCTCTCCACGAAACTTGAGGTGGCGGATTTATTCCGCCACCTCTTTTTTTGCGCGCGGGAACAGCATTAACCGCGTCAACATTGGCGACCTTTGGAAGGCCGACTGCGAGCAAACGAAGGCTCAATCTTTGCAACCGCTTTCTTTTGGTGTTAGGTTGAACTACCGCTCCAGAATTAACCCCTCCCGCCCAGTGAAAGGTAGCCATGCCTACAGCGTCAGGATCATTGCTGCGCCCTCAGGCTCAATCTGTGCTCGACGACCTCTTCGAGCATCACGTGTTGCCATTCGAGCTAACAGTTAAAAAAGTGGAATGCATCGGACCCAATGAATACATAGTGCGCTTTTATGATAGCCGCCTGCGTGCGGTAGATGTTTCCTGGAAGAAGGACCAGTCTTTTGAGGATGTATTTCAGGCGGCCATAATCGAGCGCGTAAAACGGCTGGGTGGTCATTAATAATGGCGCAATTTAAGGCGGCACCTCCAAGCGTTCGTAATAGCTTGGATTAGTTTTCCCTTTTAAGCACGATCGGAATTCGAGGCGAAATAAATTCGAAAGCGAAGACTCTCCGCTCCCCCGAATTCCGCTGACTTTTGGAAACGCTCAATCAACCTGCCTCCGTTGGCTTCGATTACCCGCTGAGATGGAACGTTGTCGGCGTCGGCAACGATATCGACGTAAGGAAGTCCCTCGCTGCTGGCCTGAGGCAGCAATAACTTCAGAGCGCGGGTTGCGTATCCACGTCGCCGCTTCCACGGAACCACCGCGTAACCAATATGTCCCGGACAATATTCAGGAAGTTCGGCCGTCCCTGGTTGCCAGCGAAAGTTAATCACACCGCAAAATTCTCCGTCCCACATCCATTGCGAGTATCCAGGCAGTCGGGCAACTGAACGTCCACCCGGCAAGATAACTTGCGGTCCGCGCGCCTCTCGATCAATTAGTTCAGAGAGAAAGCGAGCAGGATTTTCAGCGACGCGCGCGAGTTGTTCCTGCGCCGCTTGCGGCCGGAGATTGTCCGGCGACCAGCCTTGTTCAAGCGCACGAACATAACCCGGCAGGTAATCCGCGGCGGGCCAAACTAGTTCCATTTCCTTGAGCGACATAAAACTATTAAAGCACTTAGTTGCCGTCGGACGAGAGCTAACGGCTCGGAGGCTGATAGAGGTCGATAACGTTTCCGGCGGTGTCGCGGAATCTGGCGGTTATCTCTGGCGAATCGGCGCCGGTCGCCTGGACCAACTCACCACAAATCACGCGGCCAGGCGAACCCAGCCGTCTGCAGCAGCGAGCGATCCATCAGCCACTGCCAACTTCACCGCGTACTTTGCTAACAGCCGCGTCGAGTCCAACACCGGCAGCGGCGAATTCGCATCTGAAATTATTAAGGGTATCTCAGTGCATCCGAGAATCACGCAGTCGGCGCCTTGCGAAGCCAGATCAGTGATCGTTTGGACGAACGCTGCGGTTGTCTCAGGTTTGAACACTCCTTGGCAGAGCTCCTCGAAGATCGCGTCGTCGATCATGGCCCGCGCCCGCTCGCCCGGTATTAGGCGATCGAACCCTCGACGATGGAGGGCATCGGGATAGACGTTGCCCATCATGGTCCATTTCGTACCAAGGAGAGCCGCGGTCTTCCAGCCCCGGTCCGCCATTTCTCGC
>DATAOU010000209.1:0-5700 GCA_036265575.1 Pyrinomonadaceae bacterium | reverse complement strand
CGGCAAAGGAGAACATCTTCTCTCCCGTCCCGAGACCGCGCCACTCCGGTCCGACGAATTTGACTCGACAGATTACCACCAGGTCACCGACGAAGTTCATCCCGATTGGGACCTCTCTGGCGCCGTGCAAGATGTTCAACTCATATTCGAAGTTGGTTACGAAGTAGCCAATGGCGACAAGTTTCCTGAATGGAAGCCGAGCTCCGAATTTAAAGCGAAACGCGATTCAATGCTGAAGAAGTGATTGGATTAGACGAAGCTTTGCTGTCTAATTCTCGTTAGATCCTGCCCGTGTTTCCTGATCTCGACTCCGCACGTCTGAAAAAATCTTTTGACTATTTCGTCGAGTGTTAATCCTATCAATTCACCAGGCAAATGACCAAAACCTTGATCCGTTTCAAAGCGAAACTCTTCCGGCCGGCCGAGAGCGAGAAGGCCGGCTCCTGGACCTTTCTTATCCTCCCAAAGAACGCCAGTGCGAAGCTACCCTCGCGCGGCATGACGGCGATCGAAGGCACAATCAATGGCTTCGCTTTTCAAGCCACGCTCGAGCCAGACGGCCAAAAAAGCCACTGGCTCAAAGTGGACCGGAAGCTGAGCGAAGCTGCGGGTGCAGACGCAGGTGACGATGTTACCCTTAAGATCGCGCCTGCACCAAAGGACACGGAACCAGAAGTGCCGCCAGATCTCAGAAAAGCTCTCGCCGCCGCCGCTCCGAAGGCACGCGCCTTGTGGTCTGAAATCACGCCCAACGCCCGCCTGGATTGGATCCACTGGATCAGCTCCGCGAAACAGGAAGAGACGCGCGCGCGCCGGATCAAAAACGCCTGCTCGATGCTCGCCGCCGGGAAGCGACGCGTTTGCTGCTTCGACCGCTCCGGGTTCTATAGCAAAAGCATGAGCGCTCCTAAAGCGGCACTTTAGATGAATAGTAGTTTGTCGCTTAGACAGAACCGAACTATTTCGCGCAGGTGTTTCGGCGTGTAGTAGGCGTTACGCACACAGAAGTTCGGAGTACGTTGCAAAATGGCTGCGAGGCTGAATCCCGCGAGGTCGCCCAAGAATCAGCATTGGGTACCGCAATTTTATCTGAAGCAATTCGCAATACCAGACAGGCGGGAGAGCGGAAGTGATCAGGTTTGGATATTTTCACGTCGGCACACCGATGGCCTCGAAACGAAGCGAATTAACATTCGAAACGTTGCCGCAGAACAATTTTTGTATTCGCCTAAAACACGCGACGGCCTCAGGTCTTTCGCTGCCGAGCAGATGCTAGCGGATGTTGACGGTATGCTGTCGCAATACTGGCCGCGGCTCGCGACCGGCATTGTTGATCTAGACAAGTTCCAAGGTCTTCGACGCGCAATCGCTTGGCTAATGGGTCTGTTGATTGCAAGACATCCCGACTCGTTTGAAAAGGTCCAAGATGTCCATGAGCAGATCGTGCGCTTTTACCAATCAGCCCCAAAGGACGAGCTGGGTCGTCCGGCAATAACGCACTTCGTGCATGAAGGTAAGCGTTATGAGCTCGATAACTCAGATTGGGCGGAGTTCCGAGATGCGACGAGCGAAGACGTTCATCAGCAGGCCGTAAAGGATATGCGGAACCTAACTATCGCACTAACAAATCACATATTTGAGAAGAAGTTTGCGATAGTCGTCGCTCCTCATCCGGTCTTTGTTACGTCCGATCGGCCTGTTTACCTAATGCACGCGGCACGGGAACGATTCGGAGTAAGAACCCCAGGAACCCGAATAATGTTTCCGCTCTCGCCAACACATATGCTTTTTGCTCATGACGATGATGCAGGCGACCAGAACAAGTATACTCATCTCCGCAAAGAGGATGCAGTGGGCATGAATTATATGACGTGGGTGCATGCGCGACGCTTCTTGATCTCGTCGTTCGAACCCACGCCGCTACTCACCGAAATGGTTAATGAGTCTGATCGATTCAATCGCATCCTCGAGAACCAGCAGCGGCCGCGAATCAAAAAGACTGGCAGAAACGACGCCTGTCCTTGCGGAAGTGGGAAGAAGTTTAAGTTTTGTTGCTCTCGACCGCACTGAACCATCAGGAAACCGAAAGCAGCGAAGCGGAAGCTGATCTAAATTACAACCTATGATCACCTCAATTCACACCTTGATTTACTCCGATGATGCTAACGCAACGCGGGCGTTTTTGCGCGACGTGCTCGAGTGGAAGTATGTGGCCGAAGATTGGGATAACGACTGGCTGATCTTCAAATCGGGAGCGAGCGAGATGGGCGTGCACCCGACGCATAGCGTCTGGGAAGGCAAAACTTATGATCACCCGCGTCACCACTCAATCGCGCTCATGTGCGATGACATCGATGCGACGGTGGATGAGTTGCGAGCGAAAGGAGCGCAATTCCGGGGCCCTATCGAGCAACTCGAGTACGGCCGCGTCATTATGATGATCGTCCCCGGCGCGGATGACATCCAACTGTATCAGCCGACTCACAAGCTCGCGTACAATCTTTAGAATAGAGACAACCGCATCATCGCAACCGATCGTCTGTCGAAATACTGAGATTGAAAGCCTGGCCTCACAGACTTTCGTCCGCTGCGTTGCAGCCTCGACTTCGCTCGGAATGACAATTCAGAGCGGGTGTTCTTAATCTGATCTTGCCAGCAAGCTGGGTTCTTCCGGTTTAACGAAATCGTGAATCTTGCGAAGTGTGATCAGGACGTGTGTGCCGATGTGGACGTCATCGTAGAGGTCGATGATGTCGCGCGAGCGCATGCGGATGCAACCGAAGCTGGCCGGTTTGCCGATCCGGCGTTCTTCCGGTGTCCCGTGGATGTAAATGCAACGATCGCGCGCTTTCTGGTTTTGCGCTTCCATTCCTCGCAGCCAGATCACGCGCGAAACAATTGGGTCGCGACCCGGCGCATCGACCCCCACGACTTCACCGGTCGGAATTCGATTCTTAATGACTGTGCCCGGAGGCAATCTGTCGCCGATTTTTGCTGAAACGAACAATGTGCCAAGCGGGGTGCGAAAGCTGGCAGCAGAATCGCCGGTTCCGAACTTCGAAGTCGAGATTGAGTAACGCGCGATTAACTTCCCGCGATCGACCAGTGCCAACACTTGATCGGACACGCTGACGATCATATCTGCACTGACCGGTGCGGCGATCGCTGCGAACCCGCCTGGACTAACGAGTATGACAACCAGAAGGAGCGGCGTTAGTACGCGCGAAAAACTCCGCCTCATTTGGAATCACTCTGATCGTCGTTGGGTCGGGCGATTGAGTGCAAATCGCGAATGAGCGAATCGAGCTTGCGCACATCTTTGCGCCGGCCTTTTTCCGGTTTCAGTTTGCGCTTGCGCATCATGATCGTCAGATCCCGAATGTCGTGCAGCCGTTCCCGGGGCAAATTTTCGGCTCCTTTGTACCGAGTCACCGCCACAATGCTTTCGGCCAGATCGAGCTCCAAGCGCGCGGCGTAGGCTCGAATTGTCCGGCGCAAATCGCGTCTCACCGCGTCCAGTTCATCGCTCAACATTGTGACGGGAGAGACTTCCGGCCGCGGTTTCTTATGCCTTTGTTTCTTTCGTTTCACAATTGCGAGTGAGCGACTGAGAAAAAGCCCGTCGGGGCACTCTATCCCCGACGGGCTTCCGTTAACCTAACCACGATCGGTTCATTTGATCGGTACAAATCCAACCTGCGCTACGATTCGCTGGCCGCCTGAGCCGACGGTGAAATCGACAAATTGCTTGGCGAGGCCGCTTGGTTCGCCGTTTGTGTAATAGAACGTCGGTCGCGCGTAAGGATATGTCTTGCCGAGCACCGTCTGCTGCGACGGCACGACTCCATCCACAGGCACAACCTTGACCCCGGCGGCTTTAGTGTAAGCCATGCCCACGTAGCCAACACCGTTCGGATTTTTGCCGACTTCGGCGGCGATCTGCTCGTTGCCGGCCATCTTTTGTGAGCCAGGAGCGTAATCGCGCTTCTTCATCGCCAGCTCTTTCCAATCGGAATAGGTGCCGGATGAAGTGTTTCGCGTGTAGATCGAGATTTTACCGCCCGAGCCGCCTACTGCGCTCCAGTCACTCACGTCACCAGTGAAGATTTGCTCCACCTGTTTTTTAGTCAGCGCCTTGACCGGGTTTTTCGCGTTAACAATCACAGCCATGCCGTCATAGGCGACGATGGTAGGCTTCATGTGTTTGCCTTTGGCTGCGCCGGCGCCTACTTCGGAAGTCTTGGCGCGCCGGCTGGACATTCCGATGTCCGCCGTGCCATCAATGATCGCAGCGATCCCGGTGGTCGACCCTTCGGCGGCAATGTCGAAGGTGGTGCCGGGATGTTGCGCTTTGAACTGTTCGGCTAACTGCGGAACCAGTTTGGCTCCGAGCGTGTCGGAGCCTTTTATGACGAGGCGATCCGCGTTTACGTGGGACAGGGTTGCAGCCAACAACGCTAGAGTGACTGCGAGGTGTTTAATTTTCATAGTTTTTTAGGTGTATCGACGTTTAGAACCTCACGCTCATATCAGCTTGAAAGATCTGGTACTGGTCGAGTGGATTGATAGCGATATCGCCAATGCCGCCGGTGCCGTAATTACCATTAGTGCGCCAGCCATACGAGTACGTCAGGTTAAGGCTAATGGCGTCGGCCAGCATGTAGCCGGCTTTCACGGCTACCCCTTGCATGTTCACACGGCTGTCGTAGATGTCTGAGTCAACCAGATTGGGATCGAGCGAAAATTGCTCGGTGTGTTGCCACCAAGCGCGGATCTCCCAGTCGCTCTTTGCCTTTAGCTGACCAACAGCTAGACCGATTTCATAGGCGTATCGCTGACCGCCACCGCCTGCGTGGCCCGCCGCAGCAGCGCGATCGTCAGCGTCAAAATTAACAGCGAAATCGCCGAAGACGCGCATCGGCAACTCCCAAAGTTTCCAGCCGACTTCCATCGGCATATCGAAAATCAGGAGGCTGTTGATCCCGTTTTGGTTCTGCGCCATCGACTGCGCGTTCGTTAGATGGGGAGAGCCTCCCTGGAAGTGGATATTAAAGAACTGGCCGTCGCCGGTGTAATTGTATAGCGTGGGCGCCAGTTGAAAGTAAACGTTGTTGGGGAAAGTAAGTCTCGCTCCCGCCTGCCACGCTAGCAGATACGCGTTCGTGTCTGGGATAAGCTGGCCAGTCTGACCAGTCCCGTCTCCGGCTGAAGCCGACACGGTCGGACGAGGCCCGAGCCCATTTTGTATAATGTTACCGCTGTAAATGAACTGCGCGAAGTTCGCGAAGACGTCGAGCTTTAGTTTGAAGGGCTCACTTGCTGGCGCTGCTACGACGCCCTTGCCTTCTTTGCTGTAGCCCCCTTTGCCATACGATTGAACGGCTTCACCGCCGCCTCCGCCGCCAATGTCGAAAGTGAACGTGTGCTTCCATTGTTCCGCTAGGCCTTCCGGATTGATATCGTCATCCCACACCATCGACGTGGTTATGAGCGGCTGCGGCATTCTGCCGCCGGTAAACTTGAAGTCCGGGAAACCTGTGTAGCCGAAGTACGCCTGGCCTACGAAGATTCCGTCGTCGTTTTTCGAAAACGGGCCGTTGTTGCTGTCACCTCCAAACGTGACGTTCGTTGAGCGATTGCTGGTGCTGGTTTCTAACCGAAGGCCGAAAAACCAATCATCAGCCAGCGTTCCGCGGAGGC
>DATAOU010000208.1:0-9764 GCA_036265575.1 Pyrinomonadaceae bacterium | reverse complement strand
AGCCTCAGCAGCGTTGCGATAGGATCGCAGGCGAAAGGGATCGTCGCCGCGAATCTCCATTAACGCCGCGAGCCGGTAAAACCTGCGCGCGATTGCTTCGTTGTTCATTCGGGCAAATCTTGTGTTTTTAGATAGAGAGTGTCAACAGGAAAAACATTCGCCGCTGATGAACTCGGATACAAAGCATCTGAAAGGGAGAGATAGATGAATTGTCGTGTAGTTTCTGATCCGCGTTTTTCTGCGAAAATCTGCGGCTAAGTATCCGACTATGCAACGATCATCGTGCCGGTGCCGCTGTCAGTGAAGATTTCTGATAGCAGCGCATTGCGGGTCGTGCCGCTGAGGATGTGGGCGCTGTGAACGCCGCGCCGCAATAACGTGATGATGCTCTGCAATTTGGGAACCATGCCACCGGTTGCAGTGCCGTCGGCAATCATGGCGTCGGCTTGAGCCACGGTGAGCCGGGAAAGTTTTGTTTCCGGCTTGCCTGGTTGCAGGTAAATACCATCGACATCGGAAAGCAAAATCAACTTCTCAGCCTTCAACTGGATGGCGATTTCGGCGGCGATCGTATCGGCATTGATGTTAAAAACCGTGCCCTCCCGGTCGGCGCCGAGTGAAGAAATTACGGGCAAATAGCCTTCATTCAACAGCACTGACAACAGCCGGGAATTGATCTCCACAACGTCGCCCACGTGGCCGAAGTCCACTTGCGAACGCTCGCCCGTTTCGCGATTGAAAATCTCTTTCGGCGGACGCCTTTCCGCGTGCACGATGTTGCCATCAACACCTGATAGACCCACTGCCTCGATGCTGCGATTGCGCAAGGCGGCGAGTATGTCGGTGTTGATCTTGCCGGCAAAGATCATCTTCGCCATCTCGAGCGTTGCGTCGTCAGTAACGCGACGGCCTTCTATGATTGTTTGTTCGATTCCCAGCTTCGAGGCGAGGTCAGAGAGTTGTTTGCCGCCGCCATGCACGACGCAGATTCGTATGCCCACTTGATGTAACAGCGCTAACTCTTCAGCGAGCGAAGCGAGATTGTCTGCGTTTTCCGTAGCTTTGCCAGAGAGTTTCACAACGAAGGTCTGGCCCTGGAAGCGCTGAATGTAGGGCAGCGCCTCGCGCAAAAGATCGAGCCGCAATTGATCGCCGACGTGGGTGGTGTCTGTCATTGCTTTAAAAAGTCCCGAGTGCTGAGTGCTGAGTATTGAGTGCTGAGTACTGAGTGAAAACTCAAACCTGGGTTATCAAGCACCACAGCTCTCAGTACTAATTACTCATTACTCATCACTCATCACTCATCACTCAGTACTCAGCACTCAGTATTTTTGACATGATTGCTTTCTGAATGTGCAACCTGTTCTCCGCTTCCTCGATTACCACCGAAGCAGGCGAATCGATAACGCCATCGGTGACGATCACATTGCGACGCACAGGCAAACAGTGCATAAAGATGCCCGCGTTCGTCCGCGCCATTTTCTGCTCATCTACGATCCATTGAGCGCGAAATTGCGCGCGATATTCAATGTCCTTTTCCGGAGTTCCGTAAAACTGCTTTGCACCCCAGCTCTTTGCGTAAATGACGTCAGCGCCGTCAAACGCCGCCTCAACATTTTTTGTGACCTGGACGCCGCCGCCCGCCGCTGACGCGCGCTGCGTTATTGTTTCCATCAACTCTTCGTCAAGGTCATAACCGGTTGGATACGCGATTACCAGATCGTGGCCCATCTGCGCTGCGGCCAGGGCGAAACTGTTTGGCACTGCCATCGGCAAAGGTTTTGGATGCCAGGCCCAGGTCAGCACCACACGTTTGCGCTCTGTCCCGAGCTTTTCGCGAATGGTCATCATGTCGGCCAGTGCCTGACAGGGATGATGCATGGCCGACTCAAGATTGATGATTGGCACTTCGGAATATTTTGCAAACGCATTCAGTATTGGATCAGTTCGCTCTTCATCCCAGTTCTTTAACGCGGCAAACGTGCGCACGCCTATCGCCCTGCAATAGCGGCCGAGGACGCGCACAAACTCTGCGACGTGTTCCGTCTTGTCGCCATCCATCACCGCGCCTTCGCCATGCTCCAGCGTCCAACTTGTGCCGCCTGGTTCGAGGACCACCGCGTGTCCACCCAGCTCATGAACTCCGATCTGCATCGATGCGCGCGTGCGCAAACTTGGATTGAAGAAAACGAGCGCGACAGACTTATCCGCGAGCGGCTTCGCTTTGTCAGCGCCACTCTTAAAGCGCAACGCAGCATCGATCAATTGATTCAATTGGTCGCGTGTCAAATCGCCTGTTGTTAGAAAGTTTTTCATTTTGGAACGCCGCTCTAGAAGTTCAGAGTCCAAACTTTAGGTTGCTGTTCGTAAGCGGCAAGCTAAAGCTTGGACTCTAAACTGCCGGCTCGATTCGCACGCTTTTTTGTTTACCTCAGAACTTCGTTCAACTCTTCCACAAATAGGTCCACCTCAACTTCTTTTAAACATAGCGGCGGCAAAAGTCTCAGCACGTTTGCATTGCTTGACGTCCCGGTGATGATCTTGCGTTCAAGCAATGCCTCGTGAATCGCTTTCGCCGGCGTAGCGAATTCGATTCCCAGCAGGAACCCTTTGCCGCGCACACTAACAACCTGCTCAACTTCCTTCAGTCGCTCGCGCAAATACGCTTCAACCGTTCGCACATTCTCCAGCATCCGTTCATCTTCAATCGCTTCGAGCGTGGCATTTACCGCAGCCATTGCAATCATGCCGCCGCCAAACGTTGTGCCGAGATCGTTTTCCTTAATCTTGGCTGCGACTTGCTCGTTAACTAAACAAGCGCCTACCGGAATACCGCTGCCGAGCGCTTTTGCCAGCGTGATGATGTCGGGAACCACTTGCGCGCCCGCATCACTGCCCGCAAAAAACCATTCACCCGTGCGACCGACGCCGGTCTGCACTTCGTCATAGATCAAAACGATGCCGCGCTCATCGCACAGCCTGCGCAGGGAACTATAAAATTCCGGCTCAGCCGTGCGCACGCCCGCCATCGACTGAATTGGCTCGAGCATGATGGCTGCGACCGTTTCATCCGCCAGTGTGCGCACCGATTCAATATCTCCAAACTCTGCCTGCAGATGGCCAGGCACGTTCGGTTTGCCGATTTCCCGGTACTTGCCGAGAAAAGTGGCGCTGATCGAATCGGCAGTGCGCCCATGAAAGCCGCCTGAAAAAGTGATGATGTTTTCGCGGCCGGTTTTCATGCGCGCCATACGCATCGCATTCTCGTTTGCTTCGGTGCCGGAGTTACAGAAGAACGCCTTTGTCAGCGACGAAGGTGCAATTGAAATCAGCCGGGCCGCGGCACGCGCACGCGCTTCCGAGTAGACAAGATTTGAATAAAACAACAAGCGTTCGGACTGCTCTCGAATCGCGGCCACCACGTGTGGATGACAGTGACCAGTGCCGGCGACGGCATGACCGCCATACAAGTCCAAATACTTCTCGCCGTCACTCGAATAGATCCAGACGCCTTCGCCGCGTTCGGCGACAAGCGGCATCTTTTTATACGTCGCCAGTTGAAATTGATCTTCGCTGGCGACGACCTCGCTAAATAAAACTTTTGGTGTGCTCATCCTGCTCGCGCTCCATCCGGCATTGAATTTTCGGGCATCGCCAGGCAAGGCTTGAGACCGTCGGCAAATCCGATGTCGAATAACATTCCTTCCGAAACCTCACCCATCATTTTCCGCGGCGGCAGGTTGACTACAAACAGCGCCTGCTTGCCGGAGATTTCAGCTGGATCCTCGCGTTCCTGCTTCATGCCCGAAAGAATTGTGCGCCGGTGATCGCCAAAGTCGACCGTCAGTCTTACCAGCTTGTCAGAGCCGGCAACTTCATCCACAGCCACGATCGTGCCGGCACGGATGTCGATCTTGTCCAGATCGGCAAGCGAAATCTCAGCCTTTACGGGCGCAACTTTGAAATGATTCTCGCTCAAGGATTCGTACCCACCAGCATCAAACCTGTCTTTTCGTCCAGCCCAAACATCAAATTCATATTCTGTACTGCCTGACCGGCTGCGCCTTTCACCAGATTGTCGATCGCTGAAAACACGACAACACTGCGACCGCGCGTTGCGAATCCCAGATCGCAAAAATTTGTTGTCTTCACCCAGTTAATGTCCGGTGACCCCTCAACCAACCTTATGAAAAATGAGTCGCGATAGAAGTCGGCAAACATTTCGCGCAGTTGTGGTTCGCTTAAGTCTCTGTTCGTTTCGACATAGATGGACGCGAAAATGCCGCGCGCCACGGGCAACGAGTGGGTCATGAAAACAAGTTCGCTGCTCCAGTCGCCAACCGCGCGCAACTCCTGTTCAATCTCAGGCACGTGTTGATGCGTAAAAGGCTTGTAAGCATAAAACGAATTCATGCGCTGCGGGTGATGAGTGTTCGCCGCCGCCTTGGCGCCAGAACCTGACGAACCAGTCTTGGCATCGACAATAACGCGACCGTTGATGACGCCGTTCGCGATTAGCGGCGCGAGACCCAACAGGGTTGCCGTCGCAAAGCACCCGGGATTGGCAATCAACCGCGCGTTTCGAATTGCCTCGCGATTCGTTTCCGTCAAACCGTAAACAAATTCTGCCTGGGACGACATCGCCGTGTGCTCTCGACTGTAATGTTTTTCGAACTCCTGCTGGTCGCGAAGACGAAAATCTCCTGATAAGTCGATTGCTTTTACGTGAGCGGGAAACGTAGGCACGACCGCCATTGCCTGGCCGTGCGGTAGCGCCAGGAAGACGCAATCGATATCAGTTAACGGCGACGCGTCATCAGGTGCTGGAGAGAAAACAAGATCGGTCAGGCCCGCGAGGTTTTTGTGAACGTCGGCAACGCGCTTGCCCGCCTGTTCGTTGGCAGTAACGAAACCGATCTCAACGTTCGGATGCAGCAACAGAATGCGCAGCAATTCCGAGCCGCCGTATCCCGAGCCACCAAAAATTCCGACCCGGAGTTTCGAGTTTCGAGTTTCGAGTTTCGGGTTCACACCAAAACTCCCTCAGCCGAGTCATGCTTTTTGGTAACAACTTGGCTCGGCTCTTCGCGATTCGAACTCGAAACTCGAAACTCGAAACTCGAAACTTTCGGTTTGATTAATTCGAAAAGCCTCGCGCCATCGCGCCGCGCGTTGGCTGCCGGCACGCCAAACTCTTTCTCGATGTAGTCCTGGCCCATCTGCGCATCAGTGACGGAGCCGGCGATCACGTCGATGTCGATCCCGCGCCGTCGCATCAATTCGATACCCCCCCAGGCGCCAACGTAATCCGAGGCGCAAAAGACGATGGCGGCTGTAGCCTCGCGCAATTGCGCGTCTTCGAAAATCGTTTCGACGGAATAGCCGCCAAGCAGGCCGTCGCCGAGTTCGATCACGATCAAATCGGCATTGCCTTCATTAAGTCGGGCAATGATTGTTTTGGCGACCGACGGAAGGTCCGTAGCGCCAACTGTTGATGGCAACCCGCAGTCAAGAAAACTCGCAGTCGCAATTGCTCCATGGTCCGACATGTTCAGCGTGTCGCGCAGGCAGGCGATGCCTGACAGTTTGGCGGCGGCTACGCGCAAACCGGCGCGCGTCGCTTGTTTGATCAATTCCGTAGCTGCGTAGGTCTTGCCGCTGTTCATGCAGGTGCCGGCGATGATTATAATCGGCGCGGTTTCAGTGAGTTCTGTTTGCACCGGCAACGCGGCGTCCGCGATATTCAGCGTGCGGCCATTTTCATCGCACCCGAAACCCAGCACCTCGACCTTGATCGCATCGCTCAAACCGGAGTGATGGCCGGTGGAGATACCGATGACGCCGCCCATGTTCAGCAAGTGCAGTTCATCTCCTAACGCGACGGTTGCCGGCACGTCTCCCATGAAACCCTTCAGTGCGCGCCGCCGTCCCAGCACCCCGGCGAGAACATCGCCCGGATTAATCTTGGCGAGCCTGCCGCTCGGTAGCTCGAGCATGTTGTAAGTAGCGCTATCAGTCAGGGCGCGGACCACAACCACATCGCCTGCCTGCGGCGTCTTTGATGACGCACAAGTTGGGATCGTGCGATTCAGATGCAGCGGGGAAGTCGCTGAGCCAAGCTTATCGACTTCGACGACCGTGATTTCTTCGGTGAATGTTTTCATAGTCCCCCCTAACTCTTCCGGCCCAATCGCAATCGCAACGCGTTGAGTTTGATAAAGCCCTCCGCATCGCGCTGGTTGTAAACCGTGTCTGCTTCAAACGTCGCCACGCTTTCGTCGTACAACGAATTGGGCGAGCGGCGCCCGACAACAATCGCGTTGCCGCGAAAGAGTTTCAAACGCACGTCGCCACTAACATTCTGCTGCGTTTCATCAACCAGTTTGCGCATTAACTCGAACTCCGGAGCAAACCAAAAGCCGTAGTAAACGCTTTCCGCAAACTTCACACTAAGCGAATCCCGCAGGTGCATCACTTCGCGATCGAGCGTGATTGATTCCAGCGCGCGATGGGCCGCCTGCAATATCGTGACGCCGGGCGTCTCATAAACCCCGCGTGATTTCATTCCTACAAAACGATTTTCAACTAAATCGACGCGGCCAATGCCGTGTGCGCCGCCCAATTTGTTTACATTTTCCAGCAAGGCAACGGGGGCGAGCTTCTGACCGTTGATTGCAACTGGCTCGCCTTTTTCGAATGACAGCTCAATGTATTCGGCCTTAGCTGCGGCGGCTTCGGGCGAACGCGTCATCTGAAAAATGTCTTCGGGCGGCTCGGCCCAGGGGTCTTCGAGAATGCCGCCCTCGTAGGAAACGTGCATCAAGTTGCGATCAGTTGAATAGGGTTTCTGCTGCGTCGCGGTTACGGGAATATTGTGTTCCTTCGCATAACCGATCAGATCGCTGCGGCCTTTGAACTCCCACTCGCGCCATGGGGCGACCACCTTGATGTCCGGTTGCAGAGCGTAATAAGTAAGTTCGAAACGCACTTGATCGTTGCCCTTGCCAGTCGCGCCATGGGCCACCGCGTCGGCGCCTTCCTCTTGCGCGATCTCAATTTGGCGTTTGGCGATCACTGGTCGTGCCAAAGAAGTGCCCAACAAATAAACACCTTCGTAGACGGCGTTTGCTTTGACGGCAGTCCAAACGTATTCACGGACAAACTCATCGCGCAGATCTTCTACGTAGAGTTTGGAGGCGCCGCTGGCGAGCGCCTTTTCTTCAAGGCCGCTTAGTTCGTCACCCTGGCCGACGTCGGCGCAGTAGCAAACAACTTCGCAGTTGTAGCGCTCCTTAATCCAGCGCAGCATGACCGAGGTATCGAGACCGCCGGAATAGGCTAAGACTATTTTGTTAATCGCTTTTTTCGTCACTCAATTTTCCCTGTTCGATGATCGACTTTGTTCCCAAAACGATTTCTCATTCGTCATTTGACATCTCTCATTTGTCATTTCAGCAGAAAGTCCCAACGCAATGTCTTGATATCTGTCAACACACTTTTAAAGATGAACCCTAAATGACAAATGAGAAATGTCAAATGATGAATGAGAAATCGTTTTTCGCCTTGCTCATTGAAATAGCTCCCAAATCTTTTTCATCGCCACGCGTTGCGCCTTGCCATCAGGCACCGCGATAAAGATCGTGTCTTCCCCCGCCAGCGTTCCGACGATTTCAGGAATCACGGCGCCATCAATTTCAACGGCCACACCCGATGCCAGGCCGGGTTCGGTTCGCGCTATCACCAAATTCTCGCCACATAGGTCGAGGCTCAGCAGCCCGCGTGCTGCGCTGCCATTCGTTTTCGGGATCGCGTAATGGCCGCGATGCTTTACAATGCCCAACTCTTCCAGGTCTCGCGAAAGACTCGACTGCGTGGTTGGGAAGCCCGCGCGTTCAAGCGAATCGCGCAGAGCAGCCTGGTTCGCAAAGGGCTTGGCGCGCACCAGACTTAATAACTTCTTTTGCCGCAGGCTTTTTTGCATCTTTCCCTGGTTCTATGCAAATCACTTGCATAACCATTGCATAGATGCATAAACTACCAGTTAGGATGGTTGGCGGTCAAGGACGCAGCAGGACAGGCATTCCTGTCTGTCCCTCAATTGCAGGTGACTGCAGAATGTCTGTGGCAAGCATTTTGACGAAACAATGACTTCGAACAAAAAACTATGGGGCGGCAGATTTACGGGTGCGGTGGATCCGTCGTTTGCCAAATTCAATTCCTCTTTTACCTTCGATCGACGATTGTTCGCGGCGGATATTCGCGCCAGCGTCGCTCATTGCAATGCCTTGCGCGGGGCCCGCGTTCTAAGCGCGGCGGAAGCGGACCAGATAGTTGCCGGGTTGCAAGCGATACTCGATGAGGCAACCAGCCGCGCAAATTATTTTGATGAGCCCGCCGAAGACGTTCATTCCTTTGTAGAAGCGCGGTTGGTGGAAATGATCGGGGACGCGGGACGAAAGCTGCACACTGGTCGCAGCCGCAACGATCAGGTGGCTACAGACCTGCGGCTTTGGTTGCGAGACGCGATTGATCAATTGCTCGAGCGGGTCAAACAGTCTCAGGAGGCTTTCCTTGATCTCGCTGAACGGGAAATCGAGACAGTACTGCCCGGTTACACTCACCTGCAACGCGCGCAACCAATTCTTTTTGCGCACTGGTGTCTGGCTTACTTTGAAATGCTCGCGCGCGACCGCGAGCGACTAAGTGAGGTCCGCAAGCGAGTGAACGTTCTGCCGCTTGGTTCGGCGGCGCTTGCGGGCACATCTTTTCGCATCGATCGCGAGGCAGTTGCGCGTGAACTGGAATTCGACGGCGTGACCGGCAACAGCATCGACGCCGTCAGCGATCGTGATTTTTGCGTCGAGTTCGCCGGCGCCTGTTCGTTAATCATGGTCCATCTCTCGCGCCTCGCGGAAGAAATCATTGTTTACGCGACAACTGAGTTCGGCTTTTTTGAGTTGAGCGATGCAGTGGCAACGGGCTCGAGCTTGATGCCGCAAAAAAAGAACCCGGATTCAATGGAGCTGGTACGCGGAAAGGCCGGCCGTGTCTTCGGTGACTTGACGGCATTGCTGACGACGTTGAAAGGCTTGCCGCTCGCTTACAACAAGGACATGCAGGAAGACAAAGAAGCAGTATTCGACGCGTTCGACACGACGGTCGCGAGTTTGGAAGTCAGCACGATCGTTCTGCAAAATCTTTCACTCAATCGAGAACGGATGCGAGCGGCGGCAGCGAAAGGGATGCTGAACGCGACCGAACTCGCGGATTATCTGGTGGGCAAAGGTGTGCCGTTTCGCGAAGCCCACGAAGTAGTCGGGAAGGCCGTGCTTAAAGCGATTGAGGGCGGAGTCGAATTGGGGGAATTACCGCTTGATGACCTGCGTGCGCTCTCAGATAAGATCGACAGCGATGTTTCCAAGTGTCTTACGCTTGAACAAACGCTGGCAACGAAATCACAAATTGGCGGCACCGCTCCGGCACGAGTTGCAGAAGCGCTCAGAAGCGCGCGTCGATTAGTCTAGAGAGGATCTTTGGCCTGTTCTAGCTATTTGCATTGTGGGTCCGCGAATGCAGAACCGGGAGCGGTAGCGAACGGGTCTTCCACTCAACTCGGAAATTCAGTTGCTAAACGCATCCAAAATGGGAGTGGTGGACCCGGTCGCTACCGCTCGCGGTTCTGTATTCGTCGACCCACTAGGCCCGGCGACGCTATTTAGTGTCACCACGCTCGAATAGTTTTTGCGCAAAAGCGTCCTGGAGGG
>DATAOU010000207.1:0-17557 GCA_036265575.1 Pyrinomonadaceae bacterium | reverse complement strand
ACCGGGCGGCCCCTCATTTTGCCAATTGCTTGCCTTCAATTTCCAGCAGCGTCTACTCGGTAAATAGTGCCGTCGAGAATTACCACGACCTTTTCTCCCAAGGAGAAGAATGTTGCCAGGCGCGGCTTCTGTTTTAGCAGCGCAAAATACTGGTCGCTGCCAAATTTCACCACCGTCTGCGGCAACGTCATGCCGGCTTTGAAATCCGCGTCCGTCCAGATACCGTCGCGCAGGTAAAAGGTCTTGCCGCCCGCGGTCCGGATCGCGCTGGATGGCTCATCTTTATCTAGCCGCAGCATCTCCTGTTGCTCGCGCGCCTTTTTGCTTTGCTGCACGGCGACAGTGCCGGTAACTGCTCTGGCATCGGCAACGCTCGGCGGTGGCGGCGGCGCATTTGAACCGCCGCGCGCGTTTCCAATCTTATTCCGCGCAATCGTCGCGCTGGTGAAGCCCAGCGCTGATTCATTTTCGACTGCCAAATAAGAAGTGTAGGGTGTGACTATGCCGTAGCGCGTTCCCAGATCGACGATCTCATCGCGCAGTTCTTTCTGCTCCCCGTTGGTTCGCACCTGTTCCATCAACCAGCCAACACGCCGAGTGGCCCACAAACGCGGCAGAAAGTCATTCGCTTCTTCCGTCAATGCAAAGTGGAGATTGTTGTAATAAAACTTTCGCTCGTTGCCGCCACTCTTACCGGTCAGCGTCAGCCGGACAAAGTTCATGTCCATCGGATTGCGGTAACGACCGATGATTGTCAGTTGTGAACCGCGAAACAGGTCGGGCAACGTTCGCGGATAATAAAGATCCGTATCCACTCCGGCCATATCCATGCGCAGGTCGCTGAGCACTGGATAACTAATCCGCGAAAAGAAGTTGGACACCTTAACTTCCAAATCCTCTTTCGGCTCAATGTAGTCAGCAACGCCGCCCGATTGCGACGCCAGCCGGTCCAACAACGAGGTGTTTACATCATAGCCAACTCCGAACGGGAATATGCGTGCCCCGTCGGTCTTCTTCGCGTTTGCCAGAATCTGTTCGATGTTGGTTGTGCCCACCGTCGGCAAACCGTCAGTTAGAAAAACGATCATGCGCGGATGGTCCAAATTGGATGAACGAGTGATCTGTTCCCGGGCGGCCGTCAGCGCCGCATCGATGTTTGTGCCGCCAACGGGCTTTAGCCCCTCGACAAAACGCAACGCGCGGTTGCGGCCGTCTTCATCCGCATTGATCAATTCGTTGGCGAGCAAATGTTCCTCGCCCGCAAAGGAAATCACGTTGAAGCGATCAGAGGGACGCAGAATCTTTATGCCATACAGTAAAGCCGCCCGCGCTTTCTCCATCTTGCTGGCGTCGGCCATCGAGCCTGAGGTATCGAGCACGAAGACAATATCTTTGGCGGCGTACTCGCGTTCTGACCAGTCGTCTTTCGGTGAAACCATTAAGAGGAAATAGCCGTCCTTGCCAGGCTCGCGATGCGTCAACAACGTGACGCCGAAGTCTTCCCGCGACAGTGCGTAGAACAATTGAAAGTCCTGTGGCTCACCCTGATTTTCAAACGTCACCACGGCGCGGCCCGTGCCGTTGCGCTTCACTTCAATCGCGTGCGTCGGTGAGTAAATGTTGCGCAGCGGATCTTTGCTTTCAAGTTCTATGCGACCCGAGACGGATCCGATCTGCGCCATCTGTCTGCCGGTGCCAAGTGGGTAGCGATAGGCAACAGTTCCGGACTCGGCGCGCAGAACTTGGCTGTAACTGATTTCCAACTTCTTGTCGGCATGCGGCGGAATGGGGAATATGCTTGCCTGGAAAAGATCTTTGCCGGCGTACTCGAGCAAGCCAGGATCGCGCTGCCGGCGCACTATCTCGTCATAGATACGACGTGCTTCTTCACGCGTACGGACTTCGCCGACCAGTCGCCGGTCGCCGTCCCAAATTGCGAATTCTGTGATCGAGGCTTGTTCCGGAATGGGAAAGAAATACGTGCCTTCCAAGGTGGCGTCGGTATCGTTGCGAAAGATTTGCTCGATGTGTGTGGTGGCCACCTGCGAGACAATCTTGGTGTCGATCTTTATTGTTTTGATTGGCAACGAACGTGGCAGCGGCACCTGGAGTCGGTCCGGGCAGTGCTGGCACAAGCCGGGAACGATAACGCCCTGAGCCGCAACGCTCGCGGCGAAGAGCAATGACATCAGAACTGCCAAGAGAAGTGGTCGAATATTTGTGGCTTTCATGGTTTCCTCATCAAACGTTACGGAGATTTACGCCTTACCCGCTAATGTAGATACGCCTTACCCGCTATGTAGAACGGCGAAGAACCACTTTCTTGCACACTGTGGGTTGGTGAATACAGAACCGGGAGCGGTAGCGACCGGGTCCTAGGCTCAACTCGCCAAAGAATAGAGAAGACCAATCAAACAGCAGGTGCCACGAATAGTTGAATGCTGCGACCCGGTCGCTACCGCTCCCCGGTTCTGTATTCGTCGACACACATAGTGAGTGCGACTAAGACTCTATTTCAATTGAGTTTCCCGAGGAAAGGTTGGACTCTTGCCTGGCTAGTAGAGTTCTCGCAAACGTCGATTAAAGAAAATCATTGCCGCTGCAAACAAGGAGATGATCACGCCGCCAACCGCCAGCGTGCGAGGCGCGCCGAAACGGTGTGACGCTGTGCCGGCGATGATGTTGCCAATCGGCATGGTCCCTATGAAGGAGAGTATAAACATGCTCATAACCCGTCCGCGCATCTCGTCGGTTACAAGTTTTTGCAGCAGCGTGTTGGTGACGGCGACGGAAGTGACGATGGCAAAGCCAAGGCAGAATAGAAACACATAGCTCAGATGCAGATGAGTCGAGAGCGCAAACGCAGTAACACCGGCGCCAAAGAAAAGGCTGCCGCCAAGCACAAACCAACCCTTGCGACGGAAATCTCCCATCACCGTCAAAAGCGCAGCGCCACAAAACGCGCCGGCGCCCGCCATACCCATCAGCCACGCCAGGCCGGTAGCGCCGAGATGAAAAATATCGCGCGCATAAATCGGAATCATTGAAAAGTAAGGCGCGCCAAAAAAACTGTTGACCGAAGAGATCATCAGCAACGACCAGACACGTGGCCGGTGACGGACGTAGCGGAAGCCCTCAACCAGATCCGTCCAAAGCGCGCGCCGATCCTTGACTGAATGCGAAGGCGCGCCCGCCGCGTGCGGTTCGGCATCAAAGCGCACCATAGACAAACTGATCACCACGGCCGCAAACGATATCCCGTTAACGTAAAAGCACCCGGCTAGTCCAAACAGACTAAACCCAACACCCGCGAGTGCCGGCCCAACGACGCGCGACAATTGGAACTGTGATGAATTCAGCGCGACTGCATTGGCTAAATCTTCACGACCCACGAGATCAAATGTCATCGCCAAATACGAAGGGCTCGCCAGTGCCATACAACAGCCGGTGACAAACGAGAATCCCAGCACCATCCAGCGGTTGACGACTCCTGTCAAAATCAATGTCGCCAAGCCAAGCGCAGCCGTACCAGCGACTAGTTGTGTGTAAATCAGCAAGCGGCGGCGATCGACGAGGTCGGCAAAGACGCCTCCCAGCAGAGTAAGAAAGAAACCGGGGATCGTTGCCATAAAGGCATCGAGTCCCAACCAAAATGCCGAGTTGGTTAACTGCAGCACGAGCCAGCCCTGAGCGACTGCCTGCATCCAGGTGCCACAATTAGAGAGGAACGCACCGGCCCAAAAAAGGCGGAAGTTGCGATGCGATAGCGCGCGAAACATTCCAATTCTCGCGATGCGGGGCGCGGGAGCGCTTTCGATGTTCTCTGTCTGCATTGGGTTTCGCTAGATGTCTTAACATGAGCGGTGCAAAGCCACAAATTTGAATTGCCGCCTGGCGAGCTCCGACTGCCACTTAGTATTTCGTGATCAATACAATTGGCGATCGGCAATTGGCAATATTAAAGCCTCATGCTTTAATGCGCACGAGTTGATCATTCGTAAATTTCAGGAGCGCCACCGTGAAACTACTCCGCACGTTGTTTGAATTTGTTCTTGCCAGCTTAATTTTATTTTGCTCAACCCATACCATCATGGCCCAAACAAAAACTCCAACACCGCAACCCGATACTTCCAGTCAAAAGCCGGCGACTCCGACCGCAACTCCGGCGCCGGCAACAACGCCCCAGCCCTCGGTGCCGGCTGCGAATCCAGCTGATGTAGCCTCGGTGGATTCAATTATTGCCGCTGTCTACGACGTCATTTCAGGACCCGCAGGCAAGAAGCGGGATTGGGACCGCATGAAATCACTTTTTATTCCTGGCGCCCGTTTGATTCCTACCGGCCCACGGCAGACCGGCGGCTACGGGTCGCGTGTCTTGACCGTGGATGAGTATGCGGAGAGGGCCAGCGGTTTTTTTGAGAAGGAAGGTTTCTACGAGCGCGAAGCTGCAAGGAAGACCGAAGAGTTTGGCCAGATCGTTCACGTCTTCAGCACCTACGAATCGCGTCACGCTCCCGGCGATGCAAAACCATTCCAACGCGGCATAAACAGCATTCAGTTAATGAATGATGGCACTCGTTGGTGGGTCGTTACGATTTTTTGGCAGGGCGAAGACGAGAAACATCCGCTTCCAGAAAAGTATCTGAAGAACTGAGGCGAGAACTCCAGGGATTTGGCCAAAGATCAACACTGAACTTACGAGTCTTATCCCATCACGATTTACGATTCACGATTTACGAGGTGTTTTTATGACTCCGGAATTGGAAGCGTTAAAGTCAAAATTAAAGGCGACCTGGAGTGCCGGTGATTTTGGCCAGATAGCAAAATCTACTGCCAGGGGCGCAGCAGAGTTTATCGAGCGTCTGAATTTACAACCTGGAACGAAAGTGCTGGACGTCGCCTGCGGTTCCGGGAATCTTGCGCTGCCGGCGGCGCGCGCCGGAGCCATCGTAACTGGAGTCGACATTGCGCCGAATTTAATTAAGCAGGCACGCGAGAATGCCGAGCGGGAAGGTCTGAAAATACAATTCGACGAAGGCGACGCGGAAGCCTTGCCTTATGAGGACGCAAGCTTTGACGTGGTAGTAACTATGTTCGGCGCCATGTTTGCCCCTCGCCCCGAGCTGGTGGCAGCGGAACTCAAACGCGTTTGCAAGCCGGGTGGCTATATCGCGATGGCGAATTGGACTCCTAACGGTTTCGTTGGACGAATGTTCAAGACAGTTGCCAACCACTTCCCCCCTCCACCGGGTATGCCGCCACCAGTCTTATGGGGGGACGAAGCAACCGTGCGCGATCGTTTGCAGCAGGGATTTTCGGACATCCGCACAAACGAGCAGACCCTAACCTTCAAGTTTCCCTTTCCACCCGCGGAAGTTGTCGAACATTTCCGAACTTACTTTGGTCCGGTGCAAAAAGCATTTGGCGCTCTCGATGAAAGTGGCCAAGCCGCGCTGCGCAGCGACCTCGAACGGATTTGGACTGAAAACAATAGTGCCACCGACGGAACGACAGAGAGTGACGCGCAGTACCTTGAAGTGATCGCGGTTCGTGCTTAGTTATTCCTTCGACAAGGTTTTGTGGACAGCACGACATAAACATCAAGTTTTAATGACGGGAACCTAAAAATGTGATTGATCTCTTTCGGTTGCGGAATTAGTTTTTGCAGCGCGAACAAGGGGGTTGCCGTGTATAGTTTGTTAGTCCTTCTTTTTTGTCTTTACCCCGCCTCGTCTGAGAAGCTTCCATATTTGCAATCTCCTTCACTGGCCCAGCCTGTCCAACGTTCTGCGTTGACCGGTGTCTATCGAATCGATATCGCGGCGAGCGATAGGCTATATTCAGTCGTAGCGGGCGCTTCCAGTAAGCTTCCTTTCGGCGAACAACAACGCTTCTTCATCGATTTGGCTGTGAGGCTTACTCCTCCAGATTTACTTGCAATAGAACAGCAGGGCACGCGTATCAGCCTGGGATCATCTCGCGCCCCGCGCATGACGTTCGTAGCAGACGGGCTGTTGCACCATACCCGCGCTGCTGATGGCCATGTCATTAACGTTCGCTTAGCTCTCGAGCAGTCCCCGGGAAAGGGGCGACTGGTCTTTACTTCCAGCGGCCGTACTGAAGACAACTTCGCTGTCGATTTTGAGTCAATCGACAACGGCAGGCGGTTACGAGTAGTGCGTCGCATAGCGGCTGAAGGATTAGACCAACCTTTAGTGATTCGAACTGTCTACAACAAGATTTCGGATATTGCGCGCTGGGAGCTTTACGGTGAAGCACAAGTAGCCACCGCAGCTGAACCGCCGTCCGGCGTCACCGCATCCAACTCCTCCACACGTGCAACGCCGACATCGGCGGATACGCCAAGTGATAACGAGCGAACGACAGTGGATTCTGCGCCTGAGTTACGTAACGCGCTCAACAACTGGATCTCAGCAACCAACAATCGCGACATCAACCGGCAAATGTCATTCTATGTTGAGCGGCTCAAAAGGTATTACCTTAAGAATGATGCTTCGCGAGATTTTGTGCGTGCAGAAAAGGAGCGAGTGTTTTCAGGAGCGCGCGTCATCGATGTTCGTGCAGAGGAGCCGGAAATCATCTTCCAGGACGGCGGCCGAATAGCCGTGATGCGCTATCGCAAGCAGTATCGGATTGAGAATGGACGCCAGAGCCGGCATGGTGAAGTGGTGCAGGAACTGAGGTGGCAGCGAGTTGGAAACGATTGGCGCATCTTCTCCGAGCGCGATATTCGCGTGCTGAAGTAACGCTCCGGCGCTTTCATGAGAACGCTTATTGGGACATCCGGATTCGGTATCGGCAGAGTAAAATACTTCCAACTGTTCTCCTGCGTTGAAGTTCAGCACACTTTTTATCAACCGCCTGCGATAAAGACGCTGGCACGCTGGCGCGAAGCCGCGCCTCCCGACTTTGAATTTGTTTTGAAAGCCTGGCAGTTAATCACTCACGACGCAAAGAGCCCTACTTATCGCCGCCTAAAGAAAAAGCTGTCCGAAACTGAGAAGCAGGAAGCCGGTTATTTTCGGCCGACAGGTGTTGTTGAGGAGGCTTGGGAAATCACACTTGCCTGCGCCAACGCGTTGCAGGCCACAACGATCCTGTTTCAGTGTCCGGCAAGTTTCAAACAAACCGGCGAAAATCTCGCGAATCTCAGGAAATTCTTTGCGAACATAAAGCGTCACCAGGTTGACGAAAACGGACGCAAGAAGAGCCGCGTATTCAACCTATGTTGGGAACCGCGAGGCGAATGGGATCCTAAAGTTGTGAAGAGCATCTGCGATGAACTGAAGCTGTGGCATGTAGTGGATCCCTTTGTGAACCAGAGCGTGACCCCAGATAGACTCTATTACCGGTTACACGGGCGAAGCGGCTGGCGTTATGAGTACGACGAACCGGAGCTCAGAGAATTAGCTTCGATGCTGGCAACTGACACTAAGAAAAAGAAGGCGCGAGGTGGTAACGCAGCGTACATCTTTTTCAATAACGTGAGCATGATCCAGGACGCGGCCAGATTCCAGCTGATCGTGGAAGGAAAAGTACACCCAGACTAGGCAGCTTCACCGATTGGAAAACGAGATCCGAAAAGGTCGAACGCATTATGCGCGGTGCGGATAGTGCGCCTTTGTCGATTCATGAATTACGATTTACGATGCTCGCCCCATGATTCCTATCTCCATTCTCGATCTCGTGCCTGTCATCGTCGGTGAGACGCCGCGCGAAGCGTTACGCAAGAGTCTGGATCTGGCCCGGCATGCAGAGACCTTCGGTTACACGCGATACTGGGTAGCCGAGCATCACAACATGACCGGCATTGCGAGCGCGGCGACGTCCGTCGTGATTGGTTACCTTGCCGGCGGCACTTCAACCATGCGCGTCGGTTCTGGCGGCATCATGCTGCCTAACCATTCGCCGCTGGTTATCGCTGAACAGTTTGGCACGCTCGAATCGCTCTATCCGGGTCGGATTGACTTAGGCCTCGGCCGCGCCCCCGGGACGGATGGGCGGACAGTGCGTGCGTTGCGTCGAGACCCGGGGCGGGCTGATAGTTTTCCTGACGACGTTCTGGAGTTGCAGGCTTACCTCGCGGCCGTAGAGCTTGGTCAACCTCGTCCCTTCGTTCGTGCGGTTCCGGGTCGCGGCACGGAAGTTCCACTTTGGATTCTGGGATCAAGTACCTTCGGCGCTCAGATGGCCGCGGCGCTTGGACTGCCTTATGCCTTCGCATCACACTTCGCGCCCGAGGCTCTATTGGATGCGCTCGAGATTTACCGGCACCGGTTCAAGCCATCTAAACAATCGCAGCATGCGTACGCGATGGTTGGCGTAAATGTTGTCGCTGCCGAGACTGACGAGGAAGCACGCCGTCTGTTTACGACCGTGCAGCAGTCGTTCACAAACCTTCTGCGCGGCAGCCCGGGAAAACTGCAAGCGCCGGTCGATGACATCGATAGTTACTGGACGCCATCTGAAAAAGAGCATGCTTCGCGAATGCTGAAATACTCGATTGTCGGTTCCCCTGAAACTGTGCGTAGAGAATTAGAAAGCTTCGTCGCGCTAACGAGGGCAGATGAGTTGATGATTGTCTGCAACCTTCACGCTCACGCTGCGCGCGTTAAATCCTACGAGCTCGTAGCGGAGATTGCCCGGGGTGCCGCCAAGCCGAGTGCCCCGAAGGAGTAAATTCCGCGGGCATTCCGGGAAACATCCGGTGTAGCTTTCTTCGTAAATGTCGTTGCTGGGCGGAAGGTTATGTGAAAGTCACTCGGCCCATTTACGTGATGAAGCCTTGATCTAAACCGCAGCAGGCGGGCCATCATTCTGACTTGATCGTGTGATTCGGAGACACTTTTTTGTGTGGGATCAGCGGTGATTTATTCTCGGAAAAATCAACTAAAAAAAGCCACGCATTTGCGCTATTTTAGAGCTTACGAAATGGGAGTTTTGGTGGCGAAAAAGGTATACTCTCCAGGGAACTTTTCGTGGCAACTGCGTGAGCGATTCGTGAATCTTATTGTCGGTTGTTTGATGAAGTGATCGCTCGTAATTACCTTCTGGTAGTTGCCTTTTTTTGGTTCCCCGATTTCGGGAAATCAAGTAATCCCCCGACAGCGTTGTTTAAAATAATGGCCGTAAAGGCCGCTGGTTATCAACCTGTTCGTTTTACTTGAGGAGTTTAAAATAATGAGTTTTGTTAAAAAGTCTTCCCTGACCGTGATTGCAATTTTAGCCGTCGTCTTTTCTTTTTCCACATTGTCCTTGGCCAAGAGCAAGGACAGCCGTTTCCCGAATATCAAAATCGACAACTTTGGCCAGATGGACGAGCGCTTTTTTCGCGGCGGCCGGCCTGAACAAAAAGATTATCAAGCTCTCGCTGCACTCGGCATCAAGACCGTGATTGATCTAACGGACAATTCCCGCGAGTACGAGCAACCCGCAGTTGAGGCTGCCGGACTGCGCTATGTCAACATACCCATGGTTGATAAGAGCTATCCCTCGATGGACCAGGTGAATGCATTTCTGAAAGTGGTTAATGATCCAGCGACGGGCAAGTTTTACGTGCACTGTGCCGGTGGGCGACATCGTACCGGCGTGATGGGCGCGGTTTATCGCTTCAATTACGATCATTGGAACCTTGACCAAGCCATGGCTGAGATGAACCAATACGAATTCGGTTCCGGCATGGGCCACGGCAAACAGAAGAGTTTCGTCCAGGATTACTGGCAACAGTTTCAGGCGAAACAGGCTAACGCCAGCGTTGCAGCTACTGCGGGTCGCTAAACTCACCTGCAAATCAAACGAAAAGGCCGCTCGATGAGCGGCCTTTTTCACTTGCCAGCATCTATTCAACCGGCCATTTATTGTAGTTCCTCTCCCGGCCTCGGCGCGACACCTGGCGGCGGTGGACCATCGGGCCCGGGCGGCGGCCCCTGAGGCCGGGGCGCCATTCTCATGCCGCGAAGTTTTTCCTGCTGTTGGGCGGTCAACTGGTTCTTGAGACGAATACCCAGGGTGAAATGCAGTCTTTTAATCTGACGCTCTGTCTCCAGCACCTTATCCAATTGAGACAGGGCTTGTTGTTCGTCAACCGCGTTGCCTTTCATGGTTTCGTGCAACGCTTCCATCGCGTCCTGAAGTTGCCACTGTAGCTCGAGGAATCGCGTCGTAGTCTTTTGAATTTCGCCGCGCATAAATGTCTTCTGCTCGTCGCTAACACCGAGCTCGCGCGCATGACCCATGATCATCTCCGGCGGAAACATCACATCGCCCAGCGGATCCATAGGCGGTTGCGGAGGCTGCGGTGCATGAGCGGGTGCCGGCGGAGTTGCCGGAACTGATAGAGCTGCAGGTTCTGTTGGGGTGGGTGGGGGTGCAGGTCGTGCCGGTTGTTGAGCGTGCAGCAACTGAATGCCCAGCAATAAACCGATGCTGGCGGCGGTCATCATAATTCCGAGTCTTCTTTTCATTATGTCTCCTTCATTGCAATGTGTCCGGCAAGAATGTTTTCAAGTTTCTGGCAGAGAGATCGAGTTGCGGCAAGGTCGTCAACATGTCATCCGCCGGCGACTGCAATAGGATCGCCGTCGGCGATTTCCAGGTCGAGATAGCCACGATTTCGCGAGCAGTCGCGTCGGGGACGCCGTTATCTGATCGGTGTCGTACGACGAGTTTGCGGGTCGTGCGGTTGGCCCTGCCGGGCTTGTAATGCGATTGCGCAATGACAAGTGAAGTGGACGCAGCTTCGACTGATGGAAGCAAATGGGGCGAGCCATGATGCCCTGAAACACTAACCACGATTGGCGCTATCGTCTGAAGGCGGTAGCTGTTCCGCGACCAGAGTGCGAGGGAACCAAGCGCGATCACCGCCAGCGGTAGGCTCAGGGCGAACGCGAGCTTGTGGACACGCAACCTTGCGGGTGACGTAGCCTGCGCGCGCCTCCACATTTCGCCGAACTCCGGCGCGATGCATTCGTCAGCGAATCGCAGTTCACGAAACAGCGTCTGGATTCTCTGCTCGTTTCCAGCTAATTCCATAGTCGAGTTCCTCACGATTCAAAGACTCACGCAAATGGTTCTTGCCACGTTCATAATGCTGCCGGGCACTGCCGATCGAAACGCCCATCACATTCGCCGCTTCGCGAACCGTCAAATCTTCATAGAAGACCAGGTGCAACAGTTCTCGTTGACGCGCCGGCAAGAGTGCTAGCGCAGTCTGAAACTGCTGCTGCGCTTCTGATCGTTCGAATGCCAGGGCCGGTCCCGATGCCAACGAATGTCGCGACGATCTGGCGTGCGGGAGAGCCACTGATTTCACTGCGCGCAGCAACCGTTTGCGATGCTCGCTGATCGCGGTCTTGCGAATGACTGCAAACAACCAGGTCTTAAGGCTAGCTTCTCCCCGGTAGCGCGCTTTGCCTTCAAGGATCTTCAGATAGACTGTTTGCAGAACTTCTTCTGCATCGTCCCGGTCACGGCGACAACAGCTCAGGGCCCAGCCGAAACTGGCGCCATGAAGTTTTTCGAGCTCGGCTTGCAGCTCCGAAATGTTGTCGATCTGGTTTTCTTTCACGGTGTCGCTTTCCGTGCTCGAACTATTAGTCGCGTCGAGGGCGGGAATATATGACTCAATGCGGAAAATCTTTTTTTTTGCCGGGAAATGAAGCAGCAGTCCGCGCCCAGCTGCGGTCATCGGTTCGAAAGCGAGCCTCCGGCGCCTCCACGGCGCACGGAAACAATCTCAGCAAGAATCGCCAATGCAACTTCTTCCGGAGTTACAGCGCCAATATCGAGACCAATCGGCGCGTGAACTTTTGCTAATTGTTCCGAGCTGACGCCCGCTTCGCGCAACCGTTCAAGTACGATGCGGGTGCGCCGTTTGCTTCCAATCAAACCAACGTAATCGGGAGTGCTGAACGACAGCGCCGCCCGCAGACACTGTTCATCTTCGCTATGCCCGCGCGTAACGATCGCGACCGAGACCGCACGACCGTTGCCAATGGTAGCGCGCACAGCTTCGCTCCAACTCTGGGCCAACACTAACTCAATGTTCGTTTCCGGAAAATCTTCCCGTATCAGGAATTCTTTGCGATCGTCAATCAGCATCGCGCGATAACCCAACAGGGCGGCGAGCCGCGCCAAAGAAGCGCCGACGTGGCCAGCCCCGCAAATAACTATGCGCTGCTCGGGCTGGATCAATTCAAAGAGAAATTGAGCTTCGCTGAACTCGCTCAACTCTGGCGCGAAATCACGGCCATGATAAGTATGGGTCTCTTCTTTCGACGCGAGAAAGGTTGCTACGTGACGGATGACCGCTTCGTCGAGACGTGCATCGGCAAAGCTGCCGTGGTGACTTCCCTGCCCCTCGATAATCATCTTCGCGCCCACGTTGCGCGGCCCTGCGATTAACGTAGCGACAATTGCAGTCGCGCCGTCTGCGAGCAAGCGTTGTAGCAAAGACGAGATGGAGAGGGGGTTTTCGATTGAATCCTTCATGCGAAAAGGATTCTATTTCGAGGCCGGTGGCTTTTGCGAACCAAAGGCGCCGAGAGCCCGGCGTAACAACCACCAGGGACCAACCAGCAGATAAAGTGGATTGCGGAAGAAGGCGGGCTGGTTGCCCTCAATCAGGTGGCCCAGAAACTGGAAGGCCCAGCCAATAATGAAAAGTCCCAGCGCCCAACGCCAGTTGAAGAAAAATAGCGGCAGCGAAATTACGATCAGCGGAATGCCGATGCTATGCGATAGCTTGTTCAGCGGGTGACGATGTTTTGCCTTGTAGTTTTCGACGAAGGATTCAGGCATCTTCTTCTTTTGTGTTTGGGCTTTGGTCTTTTGTCTTTGGTCTTTGGTCTTTGGTCCAGCTTTTTAGTCGTTGGCTCGTTTAGGTCTTTACCAAAGCCGAATATCTAAGACCTAAGACCCAAGACCAAAGACCGAAGGACTAAGTCGGTTTCCATACGTCGAGAAAGATATCCATCGTGCCGCCACAGACCATACCTTCTTCACTTGCCTCTTCAGCCGTGAGTGAAAAGTGATGCAGCGCAGATTCTCCCGAACGTAACGCCGCGCGCGCTTCGGCCCAAACCTCCGCTTCAACACAGCCACCGCCCACTGTGCCGGCTGCTTCGCCGCTTGCAAAGAAGAGCATCTTGGCGCCGCGCTGCTGCGGCGTTGAACCACGCGTGCGCGCCACGGTGGCTACCACAACACGTTCGCCGCGTTGGTTTGCCTGTTCGATTTGGCGATAGAGATCCGCCGCTGCAAGTGTCCCCATGACTTCAGATTTAGACTAAGGCTTGTCCGGTGTCGGTGCAGGCTCAGCACGCGAGGCATTGTTCAACTGCCTCTCGTCGATGCGTCGCCGCAGCAGGTCCACTTCTGCTTCCGCCGTGGAAAGCGATGCCTGCAAGCGTGTGCGACTATTTTCCAACAGATTGATTTGTGACTGGAGGCGCGCCTTTTCGTTTTCCAGTTGACGGCGACGTGCGGCTCGGGCCTCTTCCGGATGCACAGAACCGTAACCGGCAATCGCCTGGTCGATGTTTTCCGGCTTCAACGAAAAATCAACCTGGTCCATACGCGCTTGTAGATCCGCGAGCTTGCTTTCTGTGTCCAGCATTTGCGAGCGCACGCTCTCGGCGCGTTGCTCGGCGCGCGTCAGCCGCTCCATGTCGATTAGCGAGCGGTCGTTCTCCTGCATCTGGCTTAACTTATCGTTTAGCCGGTTGACCTGGTGCGAGAGATCTTCGATGGTTTGCTGCATGTTGGCAGCGCCGCTCTTGGTAACTTTCTTCTTCGCCGTCGTGCCTTCCTCGGCAGTATCAACAGGGTTGCCGTTTTCATCGGCGGTGCTAATTATTTTGTCGGATCCGTCGCTCTGCTCGCTTCCGGGCGGCGCGATAACCGGATTGGTAACGACAGGCCGCGGCGTACGGCGGACGCGTCGCTTGCGACGGCGCTGAGCATCGGTGTCGATCGAGCAGACACTGACGCCAATCAGAATGGCCAGCAAAAGCGTTATATAGCGAACGGATCTTCTTTGCATTTTTACTTCCTCAAAAGCTTCAGGAGTTCCCCTAAAAGATACGCCGGTCGCGAGAGCCCTTCAAGCTCCGGTCACCGGTTTGAAGCTTAAACGACCGCGAATTCTGCTTGTTCCGCTATCTGAGTCGAAAACTCATGCGCTGGCGCCATTGCTCTATTGGCAATCGCTGCATTCGGCTACCGAAACATTTGTTAAGTGACGGCGATGCAGCCAGAGCGATCACCCACCCACGCAAGTCGTCATCCCAGGTTCGCAATACTTTGATCAAGCTGTCCGTTTCGCTGCGCGATGTCGGCAATGCGCGCGCGAACCTCTTCAACTTTCTCGGCCGGTGCGCGTTCAGCAAATTGCGGGTTGGCAAGCTGCGCCTCGAGTTTTGCCCCTTCGGCTGACAACTTTTCCTTCTCTTTGCCCAGACGTTGTCGCTCTTGTGCAAAATCAATTAAGCCTTCCAGAGGGACTGCCACTTCCGCGCCGCCAATCAAGACGGCGCGAGCAGAAGCACGCGGCGCTTCCAGCTTGTCAGTGATCGATACTTCCGCCGCGCGCGCCAGGCGGCTGACCTGCGCTGAGTTTGCTGTGAACACCCGGCGAAGTTTGTCGTCAGGTGAGCCAATCAACAGAGTGATGCGTTCGCCCGGCTTTATATTCATCTCGGAACGAATGTTGCGCACGCGTGTGATCAGATCGATCACCGCCTGCATTTCCCATTCGGCGTTTTCATCAATTAATTCAGCTTGCCCCTCGGGATAAGCGGCCAGCATGATTGAGGGAGCGGCGTCCGCATAAGCGGGATGGAGCAAACTGCTGCTGACTCCAGGCAAGGTTTGCCATAACTCTTCAGTGATGTAAGGCATGAATGGATGCAGCAGTCGCAGCGCTTGTTCTAAGACTGTCAGCATACGCGTACGCGCTTCAGTGCGAGTTAGCGTTGCCTCTTCCGAGGTGATCTCGCTCTTCGTTAATTCGATATACCAATCACAAAGATCATCCCAGAAGAAGTGGTAAAGCGTCTGCACTGCCTCGTGAAATTCATAACGGGCCAGTGCTTTGCGCACGTCGCGCGCTGTTTTGTTGAGACGCGAGACTATCCAGCGATCTTGCAATGCCGACTGAGAACTAAGGTTCAGGCTCGCCGGATTGATTGTTGACCCTTCTGAATTCAGCAGACAAAAACGTGCGGCGTTCCAAATCTTGTTGGCAAAGTTGCGATAGCTCTCGACCTGTTTTTCGCTCCAGCGGATATCTGTGCTGCCAACCGACGCGAGTTTCAAGCGCGTAGCATCCACGCCGTACTTGTCGAATACCTCCAACGGATCGACACCGTTCATCTTTGTTTTCGACATGCGCTGACCATGTGCGTCGAGGATGGTGCCGGTGACAAAGACATCTGCGAAGGGCACCTGGTCCATAAACTTCAACCCCGACATCACCATCCGCGACACCCATAAAAAGATAATGTCACGAGCGGTAACCAGGACCGATGTCGGATAAAACGTCGCGAGATCCTTCGTCTCCTCCGGCCAGCCCAAGGTTGAGAACGGCCAAAGCGCGGACGAAAACCAGGTATCGAGCACGTCCGGATCCTGGGTCAACTCAGCAGTGCCTGCTTGCGCGCGCGCCTCCTCTTCGGAACGCGCGACCACGACTGTGCCGTCGTTCATGTACCACGCCGGTATCTGGTGGCCCCACCACAACTGACGCGAGATGGTCCAATCACGCAGGTTCTCGAGCCAGTTTGAGTAGACTTTTTCGTAAGGAACCTCCGGGAAGAATTGCGGCGCCTTGTCCTGTTGCAGCGACTCAAGTGCGCGGTCGCGCAGCTGGTCCATGCGCATAAACCATTGCGTTGAAATCAATGGTTCAATGACCGTCTTACAACGTTCGCACTTCGAAATTGCGAACTCGTAGTCATCGACTTTCTCAAGCAGTCCCAGCGCTTCAAAATTCTCGACAACTTTTGTACGCGCCTTGTAGCGGTCAAGGCCTGCAAACTCTTCACCGGCGTCTGCGGTCATCTTTGCCTGGCTGTCAATTACGACTACCTGAGGCAAAGAGTGGCGCTGGCCCATCTCGTAGTCGTTCGCGTCGTGCGCCGGCGTCACCTTTACGGCTCCGGTGCCGAACTCACGCTCTACAAATTCATCCGCGATGATAGGAATTTCGCGTCCGGTAAGCGGCAGCAGCAATGTCGCGCCAACCAGTGCACGGTAGCGTTCGTCTTCCGGATTGACGGCTACAGCCGTGTCACCCAGCATAGTCTCGGGCCGCGTGGTTGCAACCGTCACCTGACCGTTGCCATTTTTCAGCGGATAGCGCAGGTAATAGAGCTTGCCGTTTTGCGAAATCTTCTCCACCTCAAGATCGGACAACACCGTCTGATCATTCGGGCACCAATTAACGATGCGATTGCCCCGATAAATCATTCCTTCGTGATACAGGCGAACGAAGACTTCCCGCACGGCCCGCGTCAGGTCCGGATCCATCGTAAACTTTTCGCGTGACCAATCGACTGACGCGCCTTCGCGCCGCATCTGTTTGGTTATCTGTCCGCCTGATTCCTGTTTCCATTTCCAAACGCGCTCGACGAATTTCTCCCGCCCCAGGTCATGCCGCGACAATCCCTCTTTCTTCAGCTCGCGAGTGACTACCATTTGCGTCGAAATGCCTGCGTGGTCCATGCCGGGCAGCCACAACGTGCGATAGCCGCACATGCGTTTATAGCGCGTCAGCACATCCATCATTGTGTGCTGTAGCGCATGGCCGATGTGCAATGAGCCGGTCACGTTCGGTGGCGGAATAACAATTGAAAAAACAGGTGCGGTTGGGTCGACGTTAATCTCAGGCGCGAAAAACCCTTCGCGCTCCCAACGCTCGTAATGATTCTGCTCGGCTTGTTTTGGATCGTAAGTTTTCGGGATTTCCATTAATTTAGTAGGTTGTCAGTCGTCAGTAGTTTGTTGCAAAAAATCATTGTAGTCCACCGTACAGACTTTTTCATGTAGCGACCTTGGTAGGAGTTGTACAGTAAAGATGGTCCCAGGAAACTCCGGGCCGAACTCTGCGCCACTCCCACTGCCGACGGACAACTAATCACCAACCACAAAAAAAGCAGGCGGCCTTTTGGGCAGCGCCTGCTTTCGTTGACCTTGGTCAGTAGTTTAGGAGTTTTTCTCTTCGAGCTGGCGCTTAATTATCAATTCTGCAAGCTGAGGGACAACCTCCCAGGCGATTTCCTGCACCACTTTTTCGGACAGCTGTTCTACCGCCCGCCTCGCAATCGCGTCGATCATCTCAGGCGACAGTTCGCTGCTCGCGGCAGCGGTTCCCGCGCCGATTTCACTCGTTGACGCTTGTGTCTTGTGCTCGAGTGGCTCCGTTTGCGCAGCAGGCGCAGTTTCGACTGCCGGTTCGCTCGGGTGCGGAAACTGTTGGGTACGCGCCATCGGATCCACTGTAGGAGCGACTATCGGGGAGTGGACTCTAGTGTTTTCG
>DATAOU010000206.1:0-3814 GCA_036265575.1 Pyrinomonadaceae bacterium | reverse complement strand
GGTCGATCGGCGATGGGACTCGGCCGCCGTTCTACGCGTGACGTAATCCGCGCACGCTAGAAGACTGGATCACGATCAGTTTTCGCGAATAGACGCAATGATCTAAAAATTCGCGAAAGCCCCGAGCAGAACCCTTTGTTCTTCAAAGCTATGCACCTGTCTGGTCGAGAACCGTTTGCAGCTCTTGGAAGTTAATGGGCTTGACCAGGTGAAAATCGAATCCGGCTTCTTTAGAACGTTGTACGTCTTGCTCGGTGCCGAAGCCGGTGAGCGCAATTGCCTTAATGTTGCCTTTTGCCCGCGCTTGTGCGGCTACCTCGTAACCACTTCCATCGGGCAGACCGATGTCACACAACACCGCGTCGATCTTGTCAGACCCCATGATATTGATCGCTCTCTCTACATTGTCTGCAGTTACAACGTTGTGACCAAAATGGGTAAGTAGACGCGACAATGTGCGCCGGGTGTCCTGGTGATCTTCCACGAGCAATATACGCAGCGGTTTTGATGTCTTGCCGCCGAGGCGATCGTTAAGGCCGATCGCTCCGGATCCGTTTGGCAGAGCGTCCAGCGTAACTTTGAACGTCGCGCCGAAACTTCGGCCACGGCTCTCCGCTTCAATTCTGCCGTGGTGGAGATCGATGAGACGTTTGGAAATCGCTAGTCCGAGACCAAGTCCGCCAAACTGCCGGCTTACGGAAGGATCAGCCTGCTCAAATGGCTGAAACAACGAAGCCAACCGCTGCGGCTCAATTCCAATCCCTGTGTCGGCAATTTCGAAATGAAAACGTTTACTTTTGTTGTTAAACGTGCGGATGGTGATCTGTCCGCCGTGCGGAGTGAATTTCACGGCGTTGTTGATCAAGTTCCAGAACACCTGCTGAAGCCGTATGCAATCAGCTAGGATGTGATACTCTTTCGCCTCAAGCTCAGTCGCGATCTTCAATTGCTTCGCGGCGATAGCTGAGTGTGCCGTCTCGAGCGCGTTTTCAATGATTGTGTGCGCGTCGCAAGCTACCAATTCGAGATGAAGTTTCCCGCGATCAATCCGGGTAAGGTCGAGCAGGTCGTCAATCAATCGGGCCTGCAGTTGCACGTTGCGCTTAATAATCTTAATATCCTCGACGAACTCTGGCGGAAGTTTCTCCGCGTTATCTTGGAGGTAGGTGGCTGCTGCCAATGCAGGCGTCAGGGGCGTGCGCAGTTCATGGCTGAGCGCTGCCAGAAAATCGTCCTTCGCCTTGCCTGCTTTTTGCGCTGCAATTTTTTCCGCTTCAAACTCCCGGCTCCGTATTTGGTCAGTGATGTCGCGTGTGACTTTGGAGAAACCGCGAATTTTCCCGGTGTCATCATGAAGCGCAGTAATGACAACCTCCGCTTCGAAAGTTGATCCGTCTTTTCGGACTCGCAGACCCTGATCACGGATGTATCCGCGGCGGCTCGCCTCCCGCAGGTTGCGTTGGGGTTTGCCTGCGGCAACATCGTCTGCCGTGTAGAAGGACGCGAAATTTTTGCCGATGATTTCTTCCGCGGAGTAACCTTTGATTTTCTCCGCGCCTGTGTTCCACGTGATCACGTTGCCGTTGGCATCCAAGAGGTAAATGGCGTACTCCTCGACGCTATTCACCAGAATGTGGAATTGTTCGGCGTTGTGCAGTGCAGTGCTGCTGGACCAATTCTTAGGCATGGGCTGCGATGAAAATTCTCGTATACGATTCGAAATTTCCCTCTGATCTGGTTCCCCCGGCACTAAGACAATTTTATTGACAAAGTAGGTTCCAACGCAAGTGGCGGCTTGCAGTCACCCGACGTGTTTGAACCCAATCCCTGTAACCATGGCTCTGTGGGCCGACCAAGTGTTGCTTTCCGGTGCGGGAGTCTCTCCCGCTTCCTCTACTTCTGTCCTCTGGAAGACGATTTAGATTTCGACGAAGAGGTAGAGGAAGAGCGTCGTCGTTGACGGCGTTTGCCCGAGACCTTCGTTGCTGCGGTGTCTGAAAGGGCCAAGGCGCGAGCAAGGTCTGCCTCGTCTGTGAGATCGAGACGTAACGGGGTAATCGATGCCCAACCATGCTCGACTGCCCAGCGATCCGTGCCTTCCGCGGCGCCTTCGAGTGGCGTGACTGTGAACCAAAAAATCGGTCGGCCCGCCGGGTCTTTGTCGGGAACGACTTTGCCATCGTAATGCCGTACAGACTGTCGCGTCCAACGGATGCCCTTCGGCTTCTCTGGCAGATTTACATTGACCAGCGAAAGCGTTTTGATCGGCAATAGCAACTCGAACACACGCACGACATAGGGTTCGAGCGCTGCAAAATCCGGTTCACGACTGTCGCTCACATTTGTGCTGAACGCGAAGCCACGCGAGCCCAGCAATGCTGCCTGCTTCGCCGCTGCGAGCGTGCCAGAATGCCAGCACGAGTTGCCCAGGTTTAACCCGAGGTTGATTCCCGAAAGAACGACGTCAACATCGCCCCAGCGATGCATGCCGAGCGCAACGCAATCGGCCGGCGTGCCGTTGACGCGATACGCGTCGAAGCTGTCGAGATGAATACGTTTAAGGCGCAGCGGTCGCGATGCGGTGATCGCATGTCCCATCGAAGATTGCTCCACATCTGGGGCGACGATGCGCACCTCTCCGAACCGCTTTGCTGCTTTCGCCAGCGCTGCGATCCCCGGACTGTAAACACCGTCGTCGTTTGAGACCAAAATCCGCATCTTCACAAACAAAACGCGTATGCGAGTGGTTTTGGCCGATTAGGTGATAAGGATGCTTCAAGTAGCGAGCAAATCATGCGAGTCCTGTTGATTCATAACCCGAAAGCGGGAGACCGTAAACACGGCAAGAAACAATTGATGGCGAGCCTGACCAGGTGCGGGCATCAGGCATTCTATCAATCGATAAAGGACCGCGGCTGGAAAAAGGCGTTCAAAAAGCCAGTGGATCTCGTCGTCGCAGCCGGAGGAGACGGCACGGTGCACAAAACTGCGTGGCAACTCATGGGCAGCGGAATTCCGTTGGCGATTTTGCGTCTCGGCACGGCGAACAATCTGGCGCGCAGCCTCGGTTTCACCGAATCTGTTGACGAAATTCTTCAATCGCTTCACTGCGGAAAAGGGCAGCCGTTCGACGTCGGCGTCGCGCGTAGATCATCGCGGTCTGAATATTTTTTGGAAGCGGCGGGCGGAGGGCTGTTCGCCGACTACTTTCCCGCCGCAAAGGCGAACGAAAAAAACGGTGCCTCTCCGGAGGAAGAACTGGCCGCGCACTTATCGCTCCTGCGGGAGTTGTCGTTGGATTATCCGGCGCGCAAGTGGCGAATCAGCATCGACGGAAAGGATATTTCCGGTCGCTACATTTTATGGGGTGCAATGAACATTCGCTCGGCCGGCCCTGCGCTCCATCTCGCTCCGAAGGCAACAACACAGGATGGCCGGCTGGATTTTGTGGCGGTGCGCGAGGACGAACGCGAGACTTTCATCAAGCACGTTGATGCGCACCTGGCCGGACGAAAAGCACGGGTTCCGTTGACGCCGCACAAATTTTGCGAACTCGTTATTACGTCGCCACCGGGCGCGCTGCATCTTGATGGCGAACAGTGGCCGAATAAGTACATGAACAGCAAACGACAGCGCAGCGCAGTCAAGATCACGGTCAAACCCGGCGTGTTGTTGATTTGGCACATTTCGTCGTGATCAGCACGCGACAAAAAAAACCTCCGCTGTTGGCAGCTTATTTTTTCGACGCGTTGCCATGTCGTAGCGCTTGCGCCCAAGTTTTTAGTTCCAGAAGGGACATGAAGTTAACGATCCG
>DATAOU010000205.1:0-13625 GCA_036265575.1 Pyrinomonadaceae bacterium | reverse complement strand
CCGATGTTCACGTGCGGCTTACTGCGATCGAATTTTTCCTTTGACATCTTCTACCTCGGTAGCACCGACTTCAGCCGGTGTTGACTTAAGAAAACAAATACACAGACTTAAGCCTGTGCTTTCGCGAGTCCTAACTAATGGAGCCCGCGATGAGATTTGAACTCATGACCTCCTCCTTACCAAGGAGGCGCTCTACCCCTGAGCTACGCGGGCCAGGCAGCGCAAACATTGGTTTGCGGGGGCCATCAAATCTCCGGCAAAACAAACTAAAGTCTGTTCTACTAAACTGGAGCGGGCGACGAGATTCGAACTCGCGACCCTCAGCTTGGAAGGCTGATGCTCTACCAACTGAGCTACACCCGCCCACTTTTTGAGATCTCAAATTTCCGATCTGAAATTTGTTTCCAGTTTCAAACCGCGATCTCAAATCTCAAATTTGAGATCTCAATGGTGCAGGGGGCAGGATTCGAACCTGCGTAAGGCGTTAGCCTGCCGGGTTTACAGCCCGGTGCCATTAACCACTCGACCACCCCTGCATCTCCTGTCAAGTGCTTAGTGGAGCCGGCGAAGGGACTTGAACCCCCGACCCTCTGATTACAAATCAGATGCTCTACCAACTGAGCTACGCCGGCCCGCTATAGAGTACAAATAGCGCATTCCGACAAAATGCGGATACTACCAACCCGCATACGAAAACGCAAGTCGCACTCAGGATTACAGATATCCTAACACTTATGAGAGGAAAAGAATTAACCGCGCGTTTCAAAACTCGCGCCTCACAGGTCCAAAACCAACGCGAGTTGCGCTACTTGTCGAACCATTCACGCCACGCTCGCATGACGCTTACGTTACCTGTGGCCGTGAAATGACGGCCCGGTAAAAGGATCGAAAGTAACCATACATGGATAGACAAGCAGAGATCACTACCAACCAGAGCAATGCCCTGCCCGCAGTGTAGAGCAACACCTGCCAATCATTTCCCGTCACTGCTCCACCTCCGAAGAGGTGGTGCCAGGCAGTTTGCAATTCGGGCACCGACCAAAACTTGATCGCAGGAAACGGTTTGCCGAAATTCGCTACTGGCGGTTTCCCGGCGACGCTCGCGACAATCAACAATGCCACCGTCAACACCTGCAGCAGCATTTTGAATTTGCCCATCTTCGAGGCCGCAATCACCAAACCATCCGCAGCGGCAATCGACCGCAATCCGGTTACGGCAAACTCGCGACCAATAATGATTACGACGGCCCAAGCAGGCGCTAACTGATTTTCAACCAAAGAAATCAGCGCCGCGGAAATCAATAGCTTGTCGGCAATCGGATCGAGTAACTGACCCAGGCGCGTTACCTGCTTGCGACTGCGTGCAAAGTGTCCATCCAAATAATCTGTCAACGCCGCGCCGAGAAAAAGCACCACGCCAAGAATATGTCGCGGCACTCCAAAGCTCTCTGAAAACGGTGTCAATAAAACGACCACGAGCACAGGAACGATGAAGATGCGCAGGAGTGTCAGGGCATTTGGCAGGTTCACAGTTAATCAGCCTTGTACGAGCGAGCAGGTGAATCTTTGGATGGCGATTTATCCTGTTGCGGTTCAGGCTCGCAGTTTGGGTCCAGGCTTTAGCTTGCTCTTTGGAAGCAGCACTTAAAGGTTGGACTCTGAACTGCGCAAGCGGCATTGCAACAATGAAGCATTCGCAGTGTATGGCGCGTCGAAAAACACTGTCAAGACGCACTTACTGCCAACTTGCTGTTCAAGTTTCTGTGGGCTAAAATTCATGATTCGCCACTTGTCGAAATTCTCGTCTATGGCGTCCTGACTAGTAATTCGTCACAACTTTAGCCAATGGCAATCGATCTCATCACAGTCCGAGGCGCACGCCAGCACAACCTCAAGAACATCAATGTAGAAATTCCCCGCGACCGCTTCACCGTGATTACCGGCTTGTCCGGCTCCGGCAAGTCTTCGCTCGCGTTCGACACCATTTATGCGGAAGGACAACGGCGTTACGTCGAGTCCTTGTCTGCCTACGCTCGCCAGTTTCTTGATCAACTGGAAAAGCCTGACGTCGATTCGGTCGATGGTCTCTCGCCTGCTATTTCGATTGAGCAAAAGACAGTCTCGCGCAGTCCGCGCTCAACGGTCGGCACTGTCACAGAGATCTATGACTACATGCGCCTGCTGTTTTCTTCAATCGGCCTCCCGCACTGTCACAAGTGCGGCGCCGCGATTACGCGCCAGAGTGTCGAACAGATCGTGCAGAACGTGCTTGGTCTTACCGAAGGCGAGCGCGTGATGATTCTGGCGCCGATAGTGCGCGGGCGAAAAGGTGAGTTCAAGAAAGAACTCGAGAAACTAGCCAAAGACGGTTTCCTGCGCGCACGCGTGGACGGCGAGCTTTTGTCGCTCGATGAAGAAATCAAACTTGATAAGCGCCGCAATCATTCGATTGAAGCAGTCGTTGATCGACTTTTGATAAAGCCCGGCATTAACGAACGCCTCACTGAATCAGTACGAACAGCACTCAAGTTAACCGGCGGCGCGGTCCTGGTTTCGGTGGTGGACGGCGAAGAAAAACTCTATTCGGAAAAAATGGCGTGCGTGATTTGTGGCATCAACGTGCCGCCACTCGAGCCGCGCTCATTTTCTTTCAACTCAGCATATGGCGCCTGCAAACGATGTCATGGATTAGGCACCGTGCTCGAAGTCGCCGCCGCCAAGTTGATACCCGATGCTAATGTCGCTGCCGACAAACTCACCTTCATGGGCCAGGCCGATCGTCAAGGGTCGGCATATCTAAAGAGCGCGCTCGCTGCGGTCGCCAAACATTTCGGGGCCGACATAAGAAAATCATTTGCCGAACTACCAAAAGAGGTCAGCGAAGGATTCTTGCGCGGCGTCACCGGCGAGATAACGTTCCGCCAGGGACTTTATTCTTATCAGAATCCCTGGAAAGGCGCGGTGCGTTGGCTTCACGATCGTTTGCATGAAGCACCTTCGGAAAAGGTAACTGCAGCACTCGAGGAGTTGGTGTCTCCCGTTACTTGTCCCGATTGCAAAGGCCGGCGGCTAAGATCGGATTCACTGTCCGTCCGATTGGGCGGACGCGGCATCGCCGAGTACACAGCCCTGCCAATTGAAGATGCGGTGCCTGCATTCGAGGCGATTAAGCTCAACGCGCGCGAAGAACAAATCGCCGGACAAATTCTGCGGGAGATCAAAAACCGTCTGCGATTTTTGGAAACCGTTGGGCTTGGATACTTAACTCTGGATCGTTCTTCCGCGACGTTGTCGGGCGGCGAGGGCCAGCGCATTCGTCTCGCCACGCAGATCGGCTCACAACTTCGCGGCGTGCTTTACGTGCTCGACGAACCTTCGATTGGGCTTCATCCGCGGGACAACCAAAAGTTGCTTGATACGCTGACTGCTTTGCGCGATCTGGGAAACACAGTACTGGTGGTTGAGCACGATGAAGAAACGATTCGGCGCGCCGACTACGTTGTTGATCTGGGGCCAGGCGCGGGCGCACATGGCGGCGAACTGGTTGCCTTTGGAACGGCTAACGACGTGGCAAACAATCCACGCTCTATCACCGGCCTTTATATCCGCGGCGCCCAAAAGATTGAAGTGCCCGCTGAACGTCGAGCGGCAAACGGCAAATATCTAACGGTGCGCCAGGCGCGCGCGAATAACTTAAAAGACATAGACGTTTCGTTTCCGCTGGGATTATTGACGGTTATCACCGGCGTATCCGGTTCGGGAAAGTCGACCTTGATTGGCGACATTCTATATCCGGCGTTGGCGCGACACCTTTACGGCTCGCTTGCCGAGATGGGAACCTGCGCATCGGTGGAAGGTCTCGAGCACATTGATAAAGTGATCGAAATCGATCAGTCGCCTATCGGTCGCACGCCGCGTTCAAATCCCGCGACGTATACCGGACTGTTCACGCCGCTTCGCGAACTCTACGCAATGCTTCCCGAATCACGCGAGCGTGGTTACAAAGCGGGCCGGTTTTCGTTCAACGTTAAAGGTGGCCGCTGCGAAGCATGTGAAGGCGACGGCATGAAGCGAATCGAGATGAATTTTCTGCCGGACGTTTACGTGCTTTGCGATGTTTGCCGCGGCGCTCGTTACAACCGGGAAACGCTTTCAGTGAAGTACAAAGGAAAGTCGATCGCCGAACTGCTTGACACCACCGTCGAAGAGGCGCTGCCCATTTTGGAAAACGTGCCGCAGATAAATCAGAAACTGCAGACGCTGCTTGATGTCGGTTTAGGATATCTAAAGTTGGGCCAGTCGGCCACGACGCTGTCGGGTGGCGAAGCGCAGCGCATCAAGTTGGCGAAAGAACTTTCCAAACGCGCGACAGGTCGTACGGTCTATATGCTTGACGAACCGACGACCGGCCTGCACTTCGCTGATGTTCATAAGCTGCTCGACGTGCTCCAGCGGTTAGTGTCCCTGGGCAATACAATCATTGTGATCGAACACAATCTCGACGTTATAAAATCCGCCGATTACATCATCGATCTTGGACCGGAGGGCGGTGAGCATGGCGGTCGCGTTGTCGTAGCCGGAACTCCTGAAGATGTCGCGCGCTCCCGCCGCTCTCATACCGGCCAGGCGCTGCGGCCATTGCTCAATGGTCGCCTCGCAAAAAATGGTAACGGCAACGGCCGCCGCGATGAGAAGAAGATCGCGTGATATACTCCGCCGCGATTTTGTTTCGCGCGCCTTTCACTGACAGAGATGTCAATCTACGAAGATAACCTGCGACCGTTGGCGTTGGATAAGGTTGAGACTTATCCGCTCGCTTCCCGTCCGAGCAAGGTTTCGCTGGACGACTTTGCTAGACCTGTCGCCGCAGACGCATCACTCAAAGATTTTTTACAAAGCCTTCCGAATATCCTCGCCGTTCAGAGCTTGAGAAGACTCGCCGAGCAGATTCGGCGCGCGCGTGAGTTACAGAAACCAATCATCTGGGGTATAGGCGGCCACGTCATCAAGACCGGCCTGGCGCCTATCATCATCAATCTCATGAACCGCGGGTTCGTTACGGCAGTTGCGGCAAATGGCTCAGTGCTGGTCCATGATGCAGAAATCGCAATGGTTGGCTCGACCTCGGAAGACGTTGACGCAACGCTCGGGGAAGGCGCGTTCGGCGGCGCTGACGAAACTGGAAAATTACTGAACCGGGCAGCGCAGGAAGGCGCGCGCGATCAAATCGGGTTGGGCGAAGCAATGGGCCGGGCCTTGATAGGTAAAGCCCCGAAGCATGCAGAGCATTCGTTGCTGTGCGCAGCCTATGGTGCGAAGGTTCCCTTCACGGCGCACGTCACCATCGGCGGCGACATAGCCCATTTCCATCCAGAGGCTGATGGTGCCGCACTCGGCGCAACGACTCACACGGATTTTCGTTTGCTAGCGGAACTCGTGCGACGTATGAATGGTGGCGGCGTGTACCTGAACATTGGATCAGCAGTGGTGCTGCCGGAAGTTTTCCTAAAGTGCGTTACCCTGGTGCGCAATCTTAGGCAGGAATTGGGCGACATCACGACAGCCAACTTCGATTTCATTCAATCCTATCGCCCTTTAACAAATGTCGTACGCCGCCCCACCGCTGCCGGCGCCGGACAGGGTTACTCCATCATTGGACATCACGAACTGACAATCCCACTGTTGGCTGCTGAATTGATTTGTAAGGCGTACGATTGAGGCGATGGGTCTCCCGACTCTCAGCTTGCCGAACCTTTCATTGCAGTGTCACGAGGTCGGTACCGCCTGCGGTAGCAGGTGGATGCTTCATCCTGGCCCATCAAAGGCCGGCGGTCTCTTCGACCGGAGACCGGAATAAACAGGCATCCACCTGCTACCGCAGGCGTTACTGACTCCATACCACTAAGAAGCCCACGCTCCCGCCATTCACTCTCGCCAGCCTTATCTTGACAACTACCTTCCTTTCGAACTATTTTTAAATTGAAAATGGTTTTCAATTTCATCTAGCCGCATCGCCGGGCCTTATGCCAGCAAGAAAACTTTTAACCGTCCTTTTAAGCGTCTGCTGCTCTCTTCTAATGACTGGAGGTCATCTCGCAATAGCGAGGGCCGGCGAGGCTGTGCCGCGCGCGCAACTGCGCGGCCGAGTACTGGATCCAAATCGCGCCGCAATTGCGGGCGCGAAAATCGTGGCCCTGCGAAAAGGCACCCTCTCCTCTTCCACTCAAACCAGTGCCAACGGTGAGTTTTCTCTGACGCTCGAACCTGGCGAATACACACTACAAATTTCTGCGGAGGGGTTCGCTCAAGCTTTCGTGACTCTCAGATCTATGCCTACCAGCTTTGAGCCGGTCGAAATCCTACTGCAGCTTGCCGGCTACGACGCGATCGTAACGGTCACCGACATGGCTGGTCTGGATAATTATGCTGTCAGTAGTGCCACCAAGACCTTAACGCCTTTGCGCGACCTGCCACAGTCAGTCAATGTGGTCTCACAGGAAACGATTAAGAAACAGTCAATGCAAAGTATTGCCGACGTAGTTCGGTACGTTCCCGGAGTCACTGCGGTTCAGGGTGAAAACAATCGCGATCAAGTTGTGATTAGAGGTAACAGCTCGTCGGCTGATTTCTTCGTCGATGGTGTGCGTGACGACGTTCAATATTATCGCGACCTCTATAACCTCGATCGCGTGGAAGCCTTAAAGGGACCCAACGCGATGATCTTTGGACGCGGCGGTGGTGGTGGAGTTATTAACCGGGTGACCAAACAGGCGGGCTTCGCACCTTTAAGTGAGCTAACTTTCCAGGGCGGCTCTTTTGGGAACAAACGCCTGGCAGGAGATTTCGATCGCGCGTTCAACGAAAGCATTGCTTTCCGTTTGAACGGCATGTACGAAAACTCCGGCAGCTTTCGTCAACACGTCGATCTGGAACGCTGGGGGATCAATCCGAAGCTGATGATCGTTGCGGGCCAGCGAACACAAATCAGACTCTCGTACGAACACTTCCGCGACAGGCGAACAGCCGATCGTGGCATTCCTTCCTATCGTGGCCGGCCTTCTGACGCTGACATCTCAACATTCTTTGGAAACCCCGACTTAAGTTTTGTGCGCGCGCGCGTGAACCTTGCTTCAGCGACGGTCGACCACCAGATTGGCAATCTGAACATTCGTAACCATACGCTGTTCGGCGACTATGACCGCAGTTATCAAAACTTCGTTCCCGGTCTGGTGAATGCAGACAAGACTCGGGTCAATCTTTCCGCTTATAACAACGCGACGCGGCGGCGCAACATCTTCAACCAGACTGATCTAACTTACGTCGCGAAGACCGGCACTATTCGTCACGCGCTGCTGGCCGGGACCGAATTCGGACGCCAGATATCGCATAACTTGCGCAACACTGGTTTTTTCAACAATACCGCAACGACGATCTCCGTTCCGTTCGCAGCGCCGACCATCAGCACGCCCGTAACCTTTCGGCAAAATGCCACCGATGCTGACAATCGTGTGCAGGCCAACGTCGCGGCCACGTACGCGCAGGATCAAATCGAGCTTTCCTCGAAACTGCAATTGCTCGCCGGCGTGCGATTCGATCACTTCAGGCTAAAATTTCATAACAACCGTAACGGCGAGAACCTTAGCCGCACCGATTATCTGGTTTCACCGCGCGCGGGCATTGTCTTTAAGCCGGTTGAGCCCATCTCAATTTACGGCAGTTACAGCGTTTCATATCTGCCAAGTTCAGGAGATCAGTTCTCATCGTTAACCGCCAGCACGCAAACTCTCAAGCCCGAAAAATTTACGAATTACGAATTCGGCGCAAAGTGGGACATTCGCCAAACACTTGCATTGACGACTGCGGTCTATCGATTGGATCGCACGAACACTCGAGCAACCGATCCCAACGATCCGACCAAGATCGTCCAGACCGGTAGTCAGCGTACCAGCGGTTTTGAAGCAAGCCTCGACGGCAGTATCACTCGTGCCTGGGATGTCCTGGGCGGCTATGCCTATCAGAACGCGCGCGTTACCAGCGCGACCATCGCGGCGCCGGCAGGCGCGCGAATCGCACAAGTTCCGCGTCACACGTTTTCGGTTTGGAACAACTATCGCTTCGACGGCAAGTGGGCGGCCGGTCTCGGTCTCATTCACCGCTCGAATATGTTTGCGGCGATTGACGGTCGCGTAGTTTTGCCGGGCTACACGCGAGCGGATGCCGCACTTTTCTACACCATCAACGACAAGCTGGGCGTTCAGACCAATCTCGAAAACCTGCTGAATAAAACATACTTCATCAATGCCGACGGCAACGACAACATCTCGCCTGGATCGCCGCGCGCTATTCGTTTCTCTCTCACCTGGAAGTTCTAATTCACTTGGGCGCTCGGATCGATTGGCGGATGAAGCGCACAACCTCGCCACATTTTCTCGGACGCATTACGCTAAATAAAGTTGGTGAGCTATAATCCGGAACTCCCAAAAACAGAGAAAGAAAACAAGAGGAACTAATGCAGCCTGAGAAACTAGCCCGCTTTAAAACTATATTGCTCGACGAACTGAAGAAGCACACAGAACACGTGCGGGATGATCAGGCCGCAGCGCTAGAACTATCTGACGACGGTGTGAAAGATACTGTCGATATGTCGTTGATGGATGTGAACAAAGAAATGGCGCTGCGTTTGGGAGAACGAGAATCGCAAATGATCGCTGACATCGATCAGGCGCTTTTGCGAATTGAAGAGGGTTCTTATGGTAAGTGCGCTCGCTGTGGCGAGTTGATCGACGAGCGCCGTTTGGAAGCCCTGCCTACTGCCCGCTATGACGCCGCCTGCCAGGCAATCATTGAAGCCGATAACGGTGAAGACGAGCACTCGACTCTGTAAGAACGTAAATCGTGAATCGAAAATCGTGAATAGATTCCGGGTTTTCTGAACGGCCCGTTCCTGGTGAAGTTCGCTTGCAGTCCGCCACTCTGGTTGCGCTCCCGCCTATTTACACGTTTTGCTAAAGCGCTGAACCTGCTCCAGAATCCTTGGCCTATTTTGGAGTACTTATCAACGTTGTTAGGAGCGCCTCAAGCTCCGCTGACACAACCATTCACGATTTACGATTTACGATTCACGGCTTTTCACGCTTTGGGATGCGCCTTGTCGTAAACCTGAATAAGCTTTTCCATCGAGACGTGAGTGTAGATTTGCGTCGTTGAGAGTCGCGCGTGTCCCAGCAGTTCCTGTATGTCTCGCAAGTCTGCCCCGCTGTCCAGCAAATGGGTGGCAAACGAATGACGCAGCGCGTGCGGACTGATTTCATAACGTCCAGCGCAGATACCTATATATTTTTCGACCATCCGACCCACCGATCGGGTAGTAATTCTCGTTCCCTGGTAATTCAGAAAAAGCGCTTCCGGTTCGCGTTCTGAAATCGGCGCCGCCTCCAAAAACTTGTCGCGAACATCCAGATAGGAGCGCAACGCCTCAAGCGCCGGCTCACCAAAGGGCACAATGCGCTCTTTGCGTCGCTTGCCAGTCACGCGAATCAATCTATTCTTGAAATCAATGTGGCCGAGATTCATCTTGGTCAATTCCGCAACACGCACGCCAGTCGCATACATCAACTCCAACATGGCGCGATCCCTCTTTCCCAGATCGGTTGTTACGTCCGGCGCTTCAATAAACCTGATTGCTTCTTCAATTGAAAGATGTACCGGCAGCTTCTTTTCCAAGCGGGGAGTGGCAACAAGTTTTGCCGGGTTCATTTCCAGCACACCTTCGCGCACCAGAAACTGGAAAAAAGTTCGTAGCGCGGCTAATTTGCGCGCGATTGAGGCCTTCTTTTTTTGCGCGGTGTGAAGCGTGGATAACCATTCGCGAATGGTGATGTGATCTATCGTCGCCAACGCAGGGATGCTTCTCTTCCCTGTCTTCGGATGCGCGGGCGCAAGATATTCAAGAAACTGCTCAAGGTCGCTTTGGTAATTGCGGAGCGTGTGCTCGCTGACGTTGCGCTCGTAACGCAAGTGTTCGAGAAACTGTGTCAGCGATTGCTCCATAAGCTCTAGACAGGATTTACAGAATTAACAGAATTGAAAAACCCGCCTACTGAATCTTGTGAATCGTGTTAATCGTGTCGACTGCCTTGACCTCCTACCAATCGTTAGCAGCCACGTTCGCCGACTTGGGCGAATAATAGCCCTTGCGCGCGCGAAGCCGCACGTCTTTTCTTGTCTTGACTCGCAGATCGATCACATGGAAACGGCCGTCGCGGCGTTCTTCACCCGGGTAGAAACTGAGAACATACTGTTGGGCCAGGTCCGCGGCGATCTGCTGGAAGGCAGCGTCCAGGTCATCTGTCGTTTTGGGAACGTAAACCGCGCCGCCGGTCTGGCCGGACAGTTGTTCCATGCGTCGCTCCGCCGCGAGGGCGCGCAAGTTAGCTCCTTCGTAGAGGCCGGTTTGTACGATGAAGATTTGGCAGTCGTCTGCCAGCACTTGCCGCATCGTCGTTTCGAAATCATTTCTGCTAGTGGTCTCGACGCCATCGGAAACAATGACCAACACGCGTCGTCCGGTGTAGGGACGCAAGTAAGACGCGGCGTCAATGATCGCATCAAAGAGCGACGTCGATCCTTCCGGCTTGGCAAAACCTTCTATAGTCCGCTCAAGTAACGAAACGTCTTTCGTCAATGGCTGGGCGAGATAATTGTCCGAGCCAATGGAAAAGATGGCCGCTTCATCCACCGGTCGCATGACCTTGCGAAAGAAATGTTTTGCGGCTTGCTTTTCAAACTCGCGCGCGAAATCAATGCTGCCGCTGTTATCAAACAGCATCGCCATGCGGACATTTGTTTCCGTGCGGGTCAGGTCACTGATATTCCGCAACTGCCCGTCGACCCGCAGTTCAAAATCCTCGAGCCGCAGTCCTGTCAACGCGATGCCGCGAGCGTCAAACACCGAGACAGGGATGGGCACCAGATTCGAGCTAACGCGCACGACGTCCGTTGGCCCAATTTCGCCGTTCGTGTCGCCGGCGTTTGCAGAAGGCGTCTTATTTGGAGTTGCGGTTGGTGATTGAGAAGGTTCGGCAACCGGACCATCCGGTTTCTTGCTGGACTTTGAGGTGGGTTCTTTAAGGCGGCCTGATTGCGCGGCTGCGCCTGGCCCACTAAAAGAAAACAAACACGCGCTTAATAAGACGCCGATAATACCCGACGCAAGCCAACTCAGGCGGAAGCTTGCAACGCCGGTTCTGGGTTCTGATTTTGTTGAAGCCAAGCGTCCCATTCCTTCAAAGCCAGGTTTACTTGCAGTTCGTGCCGCTCACGTTTGCGCCGGACTCGGCGTCGCTGATCTTCGGGGAGTGGTTCGAGCAAAGCAAAGGTAATGTTAACCGGCTGGAAGTTTTTGGTTTCAGCCCGCGAAACATAACGCGCCAGCGCACCCATTGCGCTCAAACTCGGCGCCATAAGAAGCTCCAACCCCGCAGCTAACCGGGCCGCATTCACTCCCGCCAGCCAACCCATCGCGACCGATTCGACGTATCCTTCGACGCCGGTAATCTGACCCGCAAAAAATACATTCGGGCGCTCGCGCATTTGCATGGTCGCGGCCAGCACCCGCGGCGAGCAAATGTACGTGTTGCGATGAATTTGGCCAAACTGAAGAAACTCAGCCCGCTCCATTCCCGGAATCAATCGCAACACGCGCGCCTGTTCGCCGTAACGTAGATGATTCTGAAAGCCAACCAGGCTGTATGCGTCGGCCATTAAATTTTCCTGCCGCAACTGTACCGCGGCATAAGGCTCGCGGCCTGTGCGCGGATCGATCAAACCGACGGGCTTCATCGGGCCAAAGCGCGGCGTGTCGACTCCGCGGCGGGCTAATTCTTCAATCGGCAGACATGCTTCGAACCAACGCGTGTCTTCAAAGCGCTGCAGCGGGACACTCTGGGCATTGATCAGCGCGTCATAAAATACGGCGTATTGCTCTTCATTAAACGGGCAATTCAAGTAGTCGTCGCCGCCCTTGCCGTATCGTGCCGCCATAAATGCAATCGATCGGTCTACCGAGTCGGCAGCGACAATTGGCGCAATAGCATCATAAAAATAGAGCTGATCGCTCCCGGTAAGCTTCATTATTTCGGCGGTCAAGGCGTCGGAGGATAACGGCCCGGTGGCGATGATCGTTATTTCATCCTGGGGAATTTCGGTGGCTTCTTCTCGGACCAGTTCGATGTTTGGATTGCTTTCAATTTTCTGCGTGATTAATTCTGCAAACTTGTGGCGATCGACAGCCAGCGCGGCGCCGGCAGGAACTCTGGTCGCCGCAGCGATTTCCAGCACCAGCGAGCCGGCCCGACGCAACTCCTCCTTTAATAGATAGGGCGCCGACCCAGGTTCGTCGGACTTTAACGAATTTGAGCAAACAATTTCCGCGAGCTTGTCGCTTCGATGAGCGGGCGTTTGTTTGACCGGGCGCATCTCAAACAGGCGCACGGAAGCACCCAAGCGCGCCGCCTGCCAGGCAGCCTCAACACCCGCAAATCCGCCGCCGATTACGTTGATTCTTTTCATTTCAAACTAAGCCATAACTGTGATGGCGCCGATTATTTCTTCTTACTCTTCGTGCTCCGTTTTGTTGAAATTGGCTTCGCCGCTTCTTTCTTGCGCTTTGCCTCGACCTTCTTATAAGCAGCCGCTGTGACTTGCGCCACCCGTTCAGCCTGCGTCAATCTCTTACTGCTGCGTGGCTGTTGACCGGCGTGCTCCTGTTCGGTTATTTCGCCCTGATGTTTCTGATACTCGAACTCGTTGACCGTATTCCCGGCCCCCACCTTGGCAACGTCGAGATTTCTCATCTGCTCTCTACCCATTACGATTCCTCCCGTTTCTTATTCGCCTGCTTGACACTCAAAAGCGCGCATTCGTATAGTGCTGACTCGCTTCGCAAACGCTCACAAGCGAATGCAAATTCGAAGCCGGCTTAGCTCAGTTGGTAGAGCGTCTGATTCGTAATTAGAAGGTCGCCGGTTCAACTCCGGCAGCCGGCTCCAGCAAAATCCAAACATTCCCCACCAGTATAGGTATCAATCTGAAGCGCGGCAAAGTCGCTGCTATGCAATTGAATTCTAAACAACGAGCTGATTACGCGCGTTATGGATTCCTAGTGCTGCCAAACTTTGTAACCGAAGAAGCTTGCGATCAATTGCGCGAGCGCGCCGCAGAACTGGTGCAAACTTTTGATCCGCGCGGTGTCGCTGCAATCTTTTCCACCCACGAACAGACCCGGCTGGCCAACGACTACTTCCTCGAGGCCGCCGGCAAGATTCATTTCTTCTTTGAAGAGAATGCGTTTCTACCTGACGGCTCGCTTAAACAGGGCAAGGAACAGTCAATTAATAAGATCGGGCATGCGCTTCACGATCTCGATCCGGTCTTCAATGAATTCTCGCGCACTCCGAAACTGCGGCAACTGGCCACAGATCTTGGTTTAGTCGATCCTCTTTTGCTGCAGTCGATGTACATCTTTAAGCAACCGCGTATCGGCGGCGAAGTTGGTTGTCACCAGGACAGCACCTTCCTTTACACCGAACCGGAGAACATTGTCGGACTTTGGTTTGCGCTGGAAG
>DATAOU010000204.1:0-6975 GCA_036265575.1 Pyrinomonadaceae bacterium | reverse complement strand
GTAACGGCTCAAGTGGTCAAGCCTGTTAATCGCGACGATCTGCCGGCACTGCCCAACGTAGAAAATCTAAAGAAGAGTTCGCTACTGGGCATTGATCATAAAGAAGGTCGGATCGATGGACCAACCGGATTCATAACCAAGCCCTCGGCCACCACGAGCGGCGGGGAATCTTTACCGCCTGCCGCACCGGCCAAAGTTGTAACTCCCCCCGTGGCGGATAGCGCGAAACCGAGCGCTCCTGGTGTCTCTTTGGTTGTAGCGCCTCCCGTCCCTGCGGCGAAGACGACTCCTAACCAGTAACGAAGCATTCGTGCGAAATTGCGGAAGTTTTAGCGAATGGCATTAACAGCTAAACAACTCAGACATCGCAAAAGCGAACGGGGATCGGTCACCATAATGACAGCGGTTCTTATGGTGGGCCTGGTCCTCGTAATTGGGTTGAGCATCGACGTGTCGCGTCTCTACATGGCACGCGCCGGTCTGCAAAATGCGGCTGATGCTGCGGCGTTGGCTGCTGCCCGTGAGCTGAATTCAGGTACCAGCGGTCTTGCCGATGCTGTGACGCAGGCCATGTCGGCTAATCTGATCAACAAGTACGGTTTCAATCGAACTGGAGTCACAGCGCCAACTGTGACGATTGTGAAGGTTGAATTCTCGAATAGCTTGGCAGCCAATGCGACCTGGTACGACAACACCAACGGCAACACCGTTCCCGCTGGCGTGGAAGCTTCAATCAGGTACGTTCGCGTTACAACGCAGCTGGCAGTCGTCAACACATTGTTTGCCGGAAGAGTGCTCGGCGCGAACCGCAATGAACAACGCACGGCAATTGCCGGAGCGTCGGTAGGGTTAACTACGGTATGCAACTTCTTTCCCATCGCAGTCTCGCTAACCAACCCCTATCCAGCAAATGGCGAGCAGTTGACGTTTACCTTTACCAACGTCTCGGGCAGCACAGTCACTCTGGTCAACAATGGTTATGTCGTTTTGCAAATTCCAGAGATCCCGGGCACTGGCTTACCGGAAACGGCAAAGTTGGCGGCCGGCATAACCTCGATGTCTGCGTCCATCGGTAGCTCGCTTGTCGCAAGTCAGAGCGCAAACGGCAGCAATGGTACGAGGGCAATCGCAGATGGGGCAAACCTGCGGTTTGATATTCCGGCGAATGGTTACGGAAACGATCTCAACGCAACGAACTACCCGCCAGATTCGAACACAGCGCAGCCGCTTTCCAGCACGCAATACTTGAACAGGTCTCCTTTTACCCCGCCACCAATAAATCCGCCGGGCCAGGACGATCGACGTGTGCTGGTGATGCCAATTCTCCCGACCGGAACGTACTCGACGTCAGCGATACCAACCGTCCGGTTCGGTGCTTTTCTTCTGCGAAGCCAGGTGCCGCGCACCGGAGCTACGGCCGGTAATCTTTCAGTCGCATACCTTGGCGACAGCTTCCCCATCGGATGCGGCTCCTTCGATCCAACCGCGGGTGGCGGTTCAACTCTAAGTAAACCCGTGCTTTACAAATAGGGTGTTGTAGACAGGATGATGACGCGAAAAATAAAAAAGTTTTTGAACTGTGAGCGAGGCACGCAGATGCTTGAATTTGCGTTTCTGCTTCCATTCTTGCTTCTCTTTTTCGCTGCGTCAGTCGAGATGGGCCGCATGTTCTACACCTACACCACGCTGACTAAAACGACCGAGGTCGGCGCCCGTTATCTGTCCACCAAATTTCTGTCGGCTGGTGCATATTCCGGGACGGACACTACAGTCGCCACCAATCTCGTTGTCTGCGGTCGCTCAGCTTGTACTGGGCAGACACGGGTCGCTCAGAATCTGGACGCCGCGAACGTCACGATTACACCGCCAGGAACAGGAACGGGCACGCGCTACGTTACAGTCCAGGTAACTTATGCTTACCAACCGCTGCTCTTCAATCTAAGTAACCTGACCGGTAGGTCTGGACTCTCGCTGAATTTCACTTTCACGCCCAGCACCAGGATGCGCTACCTGTTGTGAACGAGGGCGAAGTTTTCATCGATTGATATTGATATGGTCAGAGAGTCGAACAACAGAAAAGGAGAGCACGGCGGGACGCTAATCGAGTTTGCCGTTGTGGCCACCGTCTTTTTTATGATGTTGATCGGAATCGTCGCTGGTTCCAACCTCTACTTCACCCATAACGCTTTGGTAGAGGCAACGCGGCGAGCCGCGCGCTTCGCAGCAACGCAGCCTTCAAATAACACTCCCGGTACGATAACTACCGGTACCAATGTGGGGCCCAGCATAACTGCGATCCGAAATTATGCGATCTATGGCAACGCAGCGGGGACCGGGTCGCCGCTGCTCAGCAACCTGCAACCCGCAAACGTCTCGGTGGAGTACGCAGGCTTTGGCGTTGGCACTGGCACGGTGTCGGTGAGCATCACCGGCTATAACTACAATTTTGCAATACCCGGCGGCAATAGACAGATCGCGATGCCGGCTTATCGCAGCACAGCGACCGGCGAAAGCGCGGGGACCTTCCCGCCTTAAATTCGGCGACGGAGACCAGAAGAGAGTCACTCCCCATACATTAGGTGCGCAATTTTCAGGATAAAGGTCATGCAGGTATTAACATTCATAACAATGGGTCGTAACCCTGAAGCGTCAAAAGAAATTCGGGATGCGCTAGTGGCCAGTCCCAGCGCGCGTTTACTCGCTGCGTGTGACGAGCCGGATCAGTTGCTTGCTGAAGTCTTACGTCTGCGACCGGCGGCAGCCATTGTCGTACTTGAACCTGACAATACAGAAAAAGAGTTTGCCGCAATCAAACAGCTTTGTTCCGCTTGCCCGGAAACCGCTGTCATAACCGCGGCACGCTCCGCTTCACCGGCTTTGATTCTAGCGAGCATGCGCGCCGGCGCATGTGAGTTCCTCCAACTCCCTCTCATCCCCGAAGAGTTTCAAACTGTACTGACGCGCGTCACCGAGTTATGGGCGGCACGTGAATCGGCGTCAAGGAAGAACGGACGGGTCATTGCAGTTTTCGCCGGTAAGGGCGGCTCAGGCGTCTCCTTTTTCGCTACCAATCTCGCCGCAGCTATGAGCGTGCCAACGCTGCTTGCCGATCTAAATCTGCAGGCCGGGGACGCTGCCTCTTATCTGGGGCTGGAACCAAAGTATTCACTGGCTGACTTTGTCCTTAATCATGCCAGACTTGACGACTCGCTTATCAGCAGTCTAGTGACGCAACATTCCCACGCGTTGGCGCTGCTGGCCGCGCCACTTGAACCTCATGAGGCTGAAGATATAAAGCCGGCTCACGTCACTGAGATTCTTCATCTGCTGGGCCAAAGGTATCAGTGCCTCGTACTGGATCTGCAACACACTTTCGATCCCATCACAGTAGCCGCGCTGGATCTGGCCGATGACATTCTGGTGCTGATGACTCTGGATATTCCCGGCATTCGCAGCACTAAGCGCGCGCTAAAGGTCTTTGAGCGACTGGGCTACGCGCGCGGAAAGATTCATGTGGTGGTTAACCGCTGGAGCAAAAACATCGATGTCGAACTACAGAAAGTTGAAGCGCACCTCGATGAGCAATTGATCGGGTTTGTGCCCAACGATTACCGAAAAGTCATAGAGTCAATTAATTTGGGCCGGCCACTGGTGCAAGTCGATACTCATTCAAAGATTACTCTTGAAATCAGACGCATTGCGGCCTTGGTGGCAAGCGGCAGCCACCCCGACACACCACAGCCACGCAGGAGATTGTTGGGATCGGTATTTGGGCGGCAGCGTGCTACCGGCGCCCTGGACCTCTCTGTGGTACCCGACCGTGCTTAAAGTCTTTTGAGTAGAGTTTGTAACGGGATTAATTAAGGCAACAAAAAATCATGGCATTGCGCGAACGGTATATCAAGGACGTCAACGGAGACGGCTCAGCCGTTGAGGACGGAACCAAGCAAGGCTTTCAGGAAATGAAGTCGCGCCTTCATCGCGCAATCATTACCCGCCTGGACTTGCTCAAGTTGAACACTCTTTCGCCTGAACGAGTACGTTCCGAAGTGTCCCGGCTGGCCGAAGATCTTTTGCTGGCCGAGAATGCGCCTCTCTCCAGTGTTGAGAGGGATCGCCTCGTCAGCGAAGTCCACCACGAGCTTTTTGGGCTTGGTCCACTCGAGCCTTTGCTCGCAGATCCGACAATCACTGACATCCTGGTTAACGCGTATTCCAATATCTATATCGAGCGGCGCGGGAAGCTTGAAAAGACTAACATCACTTTTAAAGACGACGAGCACCTGAGGCGCGTTATTGAGCGAATAGTTTCGACTGTGGGGCGGCGTATAGATGAAGCTCAGCCAATGGTGGATGCGCGCTTGCCGGATGGCTCGCGTGTGAACGCCATTATCCCGCCGCTTTCGATTGATGGGCCAGTGCTTTCCATCCGCCGCTTCGGCACAGACCCCCTGCGCATGGCCACATTGATCGAAAACGGAGCGCTGACAAGAGAGATCGCTCTACTCTTTGAAATGTGTGTGCGCGCCCGTCTGAATATCATTATCTCGGGCGGTACCGGTGCGGGAAAGACCACCTTGCTGAACGCGCTCTCTGCCTTTATCCCTGCCGATGAACGCATCGTCACAATAGAGGACTCTGCCGAACTACAACTGCAACAACCGCATGTCGTCAGACTCGAGACTCGTCCGCCAAATATCGAAGGCAAAGGCGAAGTGAGCCAGCGCGATCTCCTCAAGAACGCGCTGCGAATGCGACCCGACCGCATTGTGATTGGCGAGGTCCGGGGCGGTGAGACAATTGACATGCTACAAGCCATGAACACTGGTCATGATGGGTCGCTCACGACTATCCACGCCAACTCTCCCAGAGATTCGCTCGCCCGAATTGAAACGATGATCCAGATGACCGGAATGAGATTGTCCGATCGGGCTATGCGCCAGCAGATTGCTTCGGCCGTGGATGTCGTAATTCAAGTAGCTCGATTAACCGATGGCACACGTCGCGTTACTTCAATCTCGGAAATTACTGGTATGGAGGGCGAGATAACGGCGATGCAGGAGCTGTTCGAATTCGAGCGGACCGGCGTCGACGCTACCGGCAAAGTCATTGGCCGTTTTCGCACTACCGGCGTTCGGCCGCGTTTTGCGGAACGGCTCAAACAGTACGGAATGCAATTGCCGGCATTCCTGTAGGAGATTTAAAGATGCTGCTTTCAACTGTAATATTCGTTTTCTTCCTATTCCTTACCTATGCCCTCTTCCTATTGGCGTCACGAAAGTCCGATGCCCGCGGAAGGCGCTTAGAGCAACGCGTTGCCAAGGCGCTGCAGGAGACCACCTCACCCGATGCCGTGGTCCAAATTTCCCGTGACGATTCGATTGGTGGGACTGCTGCCATTAATCAGTTGCTCTCTTCGCTTAACTTCGTCAGGAGACTCGATCAAAACATTCGCCAGGCTGACATGCAGATCACTGTCATTCGTTTGCTGATGTTCTGCCTCTTAGCAGGACTCGCTGGCGGACTCGCAGCCTCCACAGTTCTTGGCCCGGTATCTGCGCTTGTGTTGACGGTGGTCACAGCGGTGCTGCCAATCCTGTACATGAAGCGCAAGAGGAAGAAGCGGCTACTGAAGTTTAATGCTCAGTTACCAGATACGCTGGATTTGCTCAGCCGGTCGCTGGCCGTCGGGCATGCATTCTCCGAATCGCTTCATCAGGTTGCTTCCGAGATGCCGGAGCCGATTGCCGGCGAATTTCGCATAACGTTCGAAGAGCAGAAACTGGGTCTTTCAACCAAAGCAGCACTGGAAAGAATGAGCGAACGGGTTCCGGTGCTCGACCTGCGTCTCTGTCTAACGGCTATACAAATTCAACGCGAAACCGGCGGCAATCTTTCTGAGGTGCTTGAGAAGGTTTCGCAAACCATTCGCGAGAGGTTCAAGCTCATGGAAGACTTTCGCACCATGACTACAAGCTCGCGCGGGTCGGCGTGGATTCTTTGCGCTTTCCCCTTTGTAATTCTTTTTCTACTCACGGCTGTTAACCCCGACTACATGAGCGTGCTCTGGCACGATCAGCGCGGGCACTACATACTCGGCGCCGCGGCGCTGATGCAGTTTCTTGGAATAATAACAATCCGAAGAATTCTGGATATAAGGGTTTGAGATAGTTCTCCCGAGACGTAATGCCATAAGGAAGGCCGGATTTCATGTTGATTCTTATCATCCTCTTAACTTTCGGTTGCCTGGCGCTCACGGTGATGAGCCTCTATTGGATGTTCGCCCGCCCCACGGGCGTGGTCAACGCACGTCTGGATAGTATGGATCCATCATTGACTTTCGTTGAAAACAGCCCCCTGACAACGATGGCTGATCGGGTCGCTGAGCCACTTAACCGCATTGTCCCCATTTCGGCCGTCGAAGCACTCAAGCTACAAAAGCAATTACTACAGGCCGGCTATCGTTCCCCTGACGCGAGCATCGTTTTCCGCGCCATCCAGATCACCATGATCGTTGCGATCCCCAGTCTTATGTTGACTGTCTGTTTTGTTTTGGATCGGCCACTTAGCAACTTCCTCGTTTGGGGGTTTCTGGGGGCTGCATTTGGTTTTTATCTACCAAAATATGTCTTGCGAAAACAAATCTTACGACGGCAGCAACGAATCACCTGGGGACTTGCCGATGCGATGGATCTGATGGTGGTTACGATTGAAGCTGGGCTAGGTCTCAACGCAGCGCTGAACAGAGTAGGTGACGAACTAAAAAACGTGCATCCCGACATGCACAGCGAACTCGAATTGGTAAATCTTGAAATCCGCGTGGGACGCAGTCGTGAAGAAGCGCTACGAAATCTTTCTGAAAGAACAGGAGTCGACGACATTCGCAGCTTCGTTGCCTTACTAATTCAGGCTGATCGGTTTGGCGCGTCTATTGCCCGAGCAGTGCGTGTGTTTGCCGAATCACTAAGAACCAAG
>DATAOU010000203.1:0-22964 GCA_036265575.1 Pyrinomonadaceae bacterium | reverse complement strand
ACGGTGGGCGCGTCGGCGTGCGGAACAAAGCAGTTGCGGCAGCGGGCTTCGTACATGCCTTCGCCGCCGACTGCAACGCGTTCTTCCGATTCAAAAGTGCGCTGCGTATAGTTCGCCGCCTGGCCACACTTCATGCAGATGGCGTGGGTCTTGGTGATGTACTCAGCGATCGCCAGTAACTGCGGCATCGGTTCCCAGGGCTTGCCGGTGTAATCCTGGTCCAGGCCGGCGATGATCACACGCACGCCGCGGCGGGCCAACTCGTTTGCCACGCTCACCAATTCATTGTCGAAGAACTGTCCTTCATCAATGCCGACTACTTCCGGGTCCGCATCAACCTTGGCCAAAACTTCAGCGGCGCTACGGCTGTTTGCCGATTCATGTCGCATCTCGGAATGCGAAACGATGTGATCATTCGAATAGCGTGAGTCGACTTCCGGCTTGAACACCTGAACTTTTTGTCGCGCAATTTTCGCGCGGCGCAGGCGGCGGATAAGTTCTTCCGACTTCCCCGAGAACATCGAACCCGCAATCACTTCGATCCAGCCGACCGCCAGGCGCGCATGATGCGTCGGTTCGCCGTCATTAACTTGTGCAATCAGTTCATCCATAATTGTTAATAACCGTTGTTGAGAAATGGGCGACCGCCGCTGTTCGGGCGGAGGCGACGACCTCGTCTAGACACTTTCCGAATAAAGCTTCTGATTATAAAACGGGGCCAGCGCAGCGATTAAAGCGACTTCGAAACTCATTGAGCGCGTGACCAGGTCGCGAGAAAGAATACCCCAGGCGCCTTGCCTGCTGCGCACATCTGAAACGCCTGCGACTTCGTCGATCACCAGGCCGAGCTCCTTGCGGCCTTCAATAACTTTTTTCGCGAGCGATGGAGGCACGCTAATGGACGGCGTGGCGCCGAACGTTCCGTTTTTTCCATCAGTCGCATAGGCCCAGCCACGCAAGAATGTATGCCAGTCTCCTTCGATCGAGATGGAATGAAAACCGCCTTCCAGACCGACATAAACGTCTGCAGATCGGCGCTGGGCCTGGAGTAGATCGCGCACGGCCAGCGCTCGTTCCCGCGCGCCCTGCATCAACTCCCAATCGTTAAGCGGCATCGCCGGAACATTTGTTTCGACTTTGCGCGCAATGATGTTGGCATCGGTCCATGCCGGATCTATTTCGGCTATCCGTGCAAGGCTGGCCCTGACGGCCATAATTTTGGCGGCCCGATCAGAACCTAAAGCGATCGTTTTACCTTCTGCCTGAGTTTGTGAATTCAAAGTTGTCTGTTGAGACGAAGCAACCGCCGGATAAACGCGTCAGAGGCTATAACACAGCGACGCTTTCGGTCAAAAGCAGCGCGCAAGATGATAGTGGGCTTTAGTCCACTACCCGCAAGATGCACCGCTTGACATTGGCTACAGCCGATTGCTGTAATCAAATTTCCCGTCAGAAGAAGGTAGCCGTAACTTTCCGGAGGTTTCACTTAGTGGCGCTTGAAGAATTAGTTTACGACTGGAATACGATCGATCCGGCGCTGCTGCCGCCGAAACGTCACATCGGTTTTGACGATGAGACACTCCGCGACGGTTTGCAGTCACCTTCCGTTTGCGAACCGCCGGTCGAAAAGAAAATTGAACTACTTCACTTGATGAACGCGCTCGGTATCGACACCGTCGATATCGGTCTGCCGGGTGCAGGCGGCACGCATGCCGCGGGCGTCGAATTGATGGCGCGTGAAATTGCGGAAAAGAAACTAAAGATCCGGCCAAACTGCGCGGCCCGAACGCATCGTAACGACATCATTCCAATTGTCGAGATTTCCCAGCGGGCCGGCATTCTCATCGAAGCCTGTACCTTTATCGGGTCGTCCGCCATACGTTTCTTCGCCGAGGATTGGACGCTCGATAAGTTGCTGAAACTGACCGAGGACGCGGTCACATTTGCCGTCGGTGAAGGCGTGCCGGTGATGTATGTAACTGAAGATACGACACGCGCAAATCCCGAGACAATCCGCGCGCTATACACCACCGCCATTCAATGCGGAGCGAAGGCGGTTTGTGTATGCGACACGGTGGGACATTCAACTCCTGATGGCGCGCACGCAGTTGTCAAGTTTGTGAAGAGCATCATTGAAGAACAAGGCGGGGGGATTCGGCTTGACTGGCATGGACATCAAGATCGTGGACTGGGAGTCATCAATTCCATCGCTGCCATTCAAGGTGGCGCGGATCAAGTTCACGGTTCGGCCCTGGGAATGGGCGAACGCGTAGGCAACACGCCGATGGACCAGTTGCTGGTTAACCTGAAGCTAATGGGCTGGATTGAAAATGACTTGTCGCGGCTGGGTGAGTACTGTGCGTTGGCGTCGAGCGCTTGCGAATGGACCATCCCGCATAATTATCCTGTATTCGGCCGTGACGCGTTTCGCACGGCTACTGGCGTGCATGCTGCCGCAGTCATAAAAAGCTACCGGAAAGGCGATAAGGAACTCGCTGATCTTGTTTACTCAGGCGTGCCCGCTGGTCAATTTGGATTAGAGCAGGTGGTAGAAATTGGGCCCATGAGTGGCAAATCAAACGTGATCTACTGGCTCGAGAAAAGAGGTATTGAACCGAGCGAGGAGCGCGTCACGCGCATCTACGAACACGCAAAGCAGGCATCCACAGTACTGGCAGAGGATGAAATAATGCGGCTGGTGTAGCGCCAGTAGATCGTGAATTATGACTGATGTTTTCGATTGCGGCTCACAATTCACGCTTCACGAATAAGCTATGTCCACGACTTTGCCATCGGTGACTGACGAAAGAATCGACAGACTGCTCGATACGCCGTCTGTTCAGCGCGCCTTCTCATATTTCGATTCGCACGCGGAAGCCATAACCGAAGAACAACTTCAAATTAATTCCATTCCCGCGCCGCCGTTCGGTGAAGCAAGACGTGCTGCCTATATCCGTCAAAAGCTTTTCGCTGCCGGTCTCACCAGCGCACAAATCGATGATGAAGGAAATTGTGTCGCGCTCCGGCGAGGAATCTCAGACGAACCGTTACTGGTGGTCAGTGCACACCTCGACACAGTCTTTCCACTTGAAACCGACCTAACTCCGCGAAGCGTTGGCGCCAAGCTGTTCGCACCCGGCATAGCCGACGATGCATGCGGTTTGGTGGCCTTAATAGCTGTGGCAAGCGCATTGAAAGTTTGCGAAATCAAAACGGCTGGATCGATCTTGTTTGTTGGAACGGTAGGTGAAGAAGGCCGGGGTAACCTGCGCGGCGTTAGGCATCTGTTCACCAAAGGTGAATGGGCTGGACGCATCAACGCGTTCATCAGTTTTGACGGAGCAGGGCTTGATCGGATCACTAACGGCGCGCTTGGCTCACGCCGCTACCGCGTAGAGTTTCGCGGCGCCGGCGGACATTCCTGGAGCGATTTTGGTACCGCAAATCCAGTGCACGCGTTGGCTCGTGCTGTTGCGAGGCTGGCATCGTATCCGGCGCCGACTCACCCCCGTACCACATTCAATGTTGGCCGCATTGAAGGCGGCCAGGGCGTGAATGCTATTCCCCGAGAAGCATCTATGGACGTCGATTTGCGATCAACAAGTGGGGATGAATTGTTAAAGCTCGATGCATTCTTTCGCCGTTCGGTTCGAGAGGCGGCGGATGAAGAAAATGTCAGAAGAAGCAGCGGAACAGAACCGTTAGCGGTGGTAACAGAAATGATCGGTGAACGACCGGGCGGCGAAACACGCGAAACCGATCAGCTCGTCACACTAGCGTGGGCGGCAACGGAAGCAGTCGGCGGAAAAGCATCACTCGATCAAGCATCTACTGATTCAAACTTACCGATCTCTTTAGGCATCCCCGCAATTACTTTAGGGGGCGGAGGTACCTCGGCAAATTCACACACGCCTGATGAATGGTACGACCCGAGAAACCGCGCAGCGGCTCTCAAGCGCGCGCTGTTAGTGATGCTGGGCTTCGTAGGACTGCAAAATAGCTAAGAGCAAAGCAAAAAGCGCAAAGAGCTAAGAGTAAGAAGCCGTCGCTGATTGACTTCTTTAACCCTTAGCTCTTTGCGCTTTGCTCTTAGCTTTGCTGTTAATTGATCGGGATTGTAATTGTCGTCGAGCCCGCCTTCCCTGCTGGGAACCTTTTTTGTCGGGCTATGCGCACAGCCGTAGCATCGCCACCCGAGGCCTGAGTCACTCGACCGGACTCATCATAGCTTACGGTCACCGAAACCTTTTTCGGTCCGGGTTTGCTCGTTTCTGGTGCAGCGTTGACTGGCGCAACCGGTAAGGAACTCGCGGATGTCTTACTCACCTGTGCTGCCTTCTCCTCACGCAGTTTTGCTTTCTCTTTTTCATGCTGTCGCTTGGCCGCGAGTTCCGCATCGTTGTTCGGCTCGGTCGACTCCGCCGGTGCCGGCTCAGAAACGGTGGGTGAGGATGGTTGGGGCGTCACCGGCGTCGTGTTTACTTGGCTGCTCGCGACCACTGCTTTGGGCCGGCTATACCAACCCGCGGGAACCCCGATAACAGCAACACTAGCGATCAACGCGAAAGCCACCGCACCACCGATTATGGCCTTCCGTTTGCCCAAGGTTTCCGGACTCACGAAGGATAAGAATGCAGGCACGCGGAGACTCTCCAATTCATTAACTGGACTCTCTTCGACGTGTTCTTGATTCTCTGTGGTTGCGCGCGGCTCGTCGTCGATCGAAAAGCCGGAAGTAGGAACCACGCCCTCGTCTAACCGTCTTAAGCCTTCAAGCACGACCTGCGTCCACGGCTGATTGATGGTGCGCTCAGTTGCTTCGACTGAACCGCTAAACTCAAATTTGGCATTGGGCAAGGTCAACGCAAAATAAACTGCATCGATGCCGCGCAAGACACCAACGCGCGCGTCTACTACCGAGCCCTGCTGCAAATAGAATTGTCCCGGCCCTTGCGGATAAAGCACTTTGAGTAAACCGGTCTTTCGTTGATTGCAGAAAAATTCGATCAATTCGGAAAGTGAAAGATCGCTGAGGTGCCCGGTTAGTGCCATGGGTGTTTGCTCCTGTAATAACTAATTTCCTGGCGGATTTAGGCGCGGAATTGAAAGCCGCGCCGCGTGGGGGAGAGAAAAAACTATTGGGAGAGTGAGAACTTGTAGTTGATAAGGCCGGACACCTTAACGGGCTGTCCGGAAAGTTTTGTGGGGGAGAAGCGCGCTCGTAAAGCGGCTTGCACTGAAACCTCACGCAGCGTGGGCGGCCCGGCGGTCGCTACAGCGGAAATGACTTTGCCGCTCTCGTCAACAATGACCTGAACCGTGACTATGCCGGCCATTCTCATTCGTTTCGCTGCGTCGGGATATGACGGCGCAGGCAAGTTAACGGCGGTTCCATTGAGTACGCCACCAGAGACTGGTCGCAACATTGGTTTAGGGGCAGGGGGCGGCGGTTCGGAATCAAGTTTCACGTTGACAGGTTGCACACCTGCATCCACGCGATTGCTTGCCAACTCAAGCGAGCCGGCATTCTTTAACTTGTCGGTACTCGTTGCCACCGGTAAAGCAGCAGGACTCTTTGTCGCATTCACAGCATTGTTCGCAGAATTCTGCGGAGCTGCAACAGTCTTGTTGTCTGCGATGTCTTGAGGAGCACCTGGCGCAGCTGTCGGTTGGGCCATGCGCAACATATTGGCGTCGAGGTAATACATGATCGAGCGGTAAGTTACTTCGGTAGGCTCAAACGACAGTTTCCCGCCTTCAACTACTGCGACTGACGTCGTCATCTTGTTCCAGTTTCCGGCGAAGTCAAATTCGTATTTGTAGATTTCCTTGCTCAACAACGAGCCATCAGCATTTACTAACGTCATCTCGCTGATGTTTCCCTTGTCATCGTACTTATAGGTTTCCTTGCCGGTGAGACTGGCGCCTGCAATCGGGAAGTACTGATTCTCGACTTTGTTGCCACTGAGATCGTAAGAAATGACTTCGAGGACAGCATGTTTCGCCTCGGTTACTCTACCGTTCTCATTCAGCAGTTTCGCGACTTCGGTCCGCACTCGGCGAACTGGCCCGACAAGTCCGTCTCTTACCCGGTCACTCTCGGGGACGACAGCTGCCGGCACCGGCTGAGGCACGGTTGCCTTTGCCGTTAGATTTGTCTGCGCGAAAGTACTAGAGGCTACAAGCGCTAAGCTGCCTGCAGTGAAAGCTAACGTTCCGAGCCGTCTTAACATTGTGGTTCGCTCCTGAATTGACGGGAATAAAGCTGCGCAAAAACGAGTTTTGAGAGGGTTGTACTGCGGTTGGATTTCCGGCCGCAGCAGGCGGCAGAGCAATAATACGCAGTTTAACGAAGTTTGTCTAGAACTAACAGCGGTTAACCAGGCCGATTTTGCTGGGAATTTATGGCCTTTTCGTTGACGAAGAGGAGGGGTCGGCAATTAGACCGGTGATTTGATCTATTAGCCGGGTGCTTGCATCGTGGCCGGTCTGGTCGTTGCACATTATTGAGAACGCCAGCAACTCACCCTTCGCAGTCACCAGATAGCCCGACAACGAGTTGTCATAGGTAAGCGATCCTGTCTTTGCCCAAACGCGATCGGAGAGGTTTCCCAAACGTCCTCCCAAGGTGCCATCGCGTCCTGCTATCGGAAGCGAGTCCTTGAAAACCCCAGCCGCTCCCGATTTGGACATTGCTAGCAGGAGGCGCGCACTGCTCTCTGGGGTTACCAAATCGAGGCGGGACAAACCAGAGCCGTCGTGCAGCGCAATATGCGACGAAGGCACCGCGGCGCGCGACAGCCAAACGCGCACAACAGCAAGGCCTGCTTCATCATCTCCGCGCTCTCTGCCCGCCGGCTCAGGTCCTGACGCCATTTCTCCGCGCTCCCGACCAAGAGTGCGCAGGATCAGTTCAGCATTAAGGTTGACACTTTCCTTGTTAGTCTTTTTCACGATCTCGCTCAGAGGCTGACTGGTGACAAAAGCGAGTTCACTCGCCTTTGCCGGATCGAACCTCATGTTCTGCGGAGCCCGCGCATTTCGAGATTGAGCGTCACCGCCAACCGCAATGCCGCGGGCCTTCAGCGCATCGACAAATAGCCTTGCCGCCCACAAGGCTGGGTTGTGAACTGAAAGCCGGGCGCCAAAGCCTTTGCTACCCGGAGTGAATTCACCCCACACCTCTAAATTGTTGTCAGAAAGCCCGCGATGTAATCCGACGGTCGCGCGCCCTTCTTTATCAGCCAAACCCATGCGGTTTTGCACGACGACATTGGCTTGCGCGTTGCTGACTTTGACAACCGGTTGTTCTGAACTCTTTTCAGGAGGCACAACATTTACGTCAACTTCATTGCCGTTGATTGAGAGCGCGCTGGCTTCCGCGCCGAAATACCATTGCAGATCGGTCCACTGCCAGCCGTCGCCGAGCGGATCGCCACGAAAATAACTTTCGTCTCCAATGATGTTGCCGTCGACTCGCCGGATTCCTTTCTGATAAAGCTGATCAGCGAGACCGGCTAGCGATCCTCTATCGGCGTCCTTGCTGTTCGCCACCAGGTCGGGAGCGCCGCGTCCATACAAAATCAGATCGCCGTGAACTTGTCCGCTGCTATCAGGTTGCGTATTCGCGTAAACCGACGTTCGCCAGCGATAGTCAGCTCCTAATAAATCCAGTGCCACGCCGGTGGTGTAGATTTTCATGTTAGAAGCCGGCGTAAAGAGCTTGTCCGCGTCACGCTGATAAATGACCGCGCCATTCGCCAGCGATATCACACAAATGCCCCAGCGCGCGTATGCAAACTCGCTACTTTCAATCGCGTTGTCAATCTGCTCTGACAGCACGTTTGGCCCAACCACATTGGACTTAGCTTCACTTGAAGCTGCTTTTGATGGTTGCTTATTCGAATCCTTTGCCCCAGTCATGATGGGCCCCGCCAACAGCAGCGCCGTAATCGCGACGAGAACTCCGAAAAGACCTTTTGCTACCAATGTCTGGCTTTTTGAAATGCGGTTCATTGTTTTCTAAGCTCGGAAAAGAAATTGACAGGGGGCTGGAAGAATTAACGCGCAAACAGAGCACTTGTCCTGCCCGCAGCCAGGACTGATCGCGTTGCAACATAAACCTCATCAACCGAAATATCGCTGATGATGTTGTTGTAGATGATGCGATGGTGGTCACCCTGCGGCAGATAACTTTGGGGGGCTCGCTTGTCCAACAATAGCACTACCGGAGTTCCAACTGCCGATGCAACGTGCATGGGACCCGTGTCGTTAGAAACAAACGCCGCCAGGCGTGTCGCGGCTGCGGCGAGTTGTGGCAGCGTCAGTTGATCGAGCAGCAGAGAGGACGCCGGGAACAATCGACGCATTTCTTTAACAAACGCTTGTTCTTCGGGGCCGACAAACACCAGCACCTTGACACCATCATTTCTGACGAGGTAGTCGGCCAGCTCGGCAAATTGCTCCAACGGCCAACGGCGACTGGAGTGTCCCGCCCCCGGAAACAAACCAATCAGCGGCACGCCTGCGTCCGCTTTTGCTTTCTTCAGAATTTTCTCAATGACTGCGTCGTCACTTGAGCGGGTCTTGAGTTTAGGAAAGCGAGCCGCTGTTTTTATTTCCAGCGGAATTAAGACATCCAGATAGCGATCGATTAAATGACGCTGGCGGTGATCGGTTTCGACCGGCGGTGCGGGCCGGTAGTTTGCCAGGTAGTCCAACGATCTTCCCGGCCGTCGCGCATAGAGTCGTTTAGGCGCACCCGAGAGAAAGCCCAGCAGATTTGTTTCGGAAAGACTGTGCAGATCGATGACGAAATCAAACTTTCGTCGCCTGACATCCTTTACCAAGCCGAAAACCCGAACTACTGAAAGCGGTTTGAATCCGTCTCGCAAACCGACGCGATCAACCACCAGCGTCTCGTTTGCGTATCCGGACATGTCGACAATTTCGGCACCGGGCTTTCCCACCGCTACCGTGATTCGCGCGGCCGGGAATCGTTTTCGGATCGCCTGCAATGCCGGCAAGCTCAACACCACGTCGCCAAGCTGACCGAAATCGATAACCAAAATGTTGCGCGGATCAAACACTCCTGGCTCTTTCAATAACAAATTCAAATCGACTCGCGCAGATCGCGGCCAGTCATCTCCTGCGGTTTTTCTAATCCCAGCAAACCCAGCATGGTGGGCGCCACGTCTTGCAGTGCGCCTTCCTCGCGCAGTCTCAAGCCTATTGATTCTTCGTCGACCAGGTGAAACGGAACCGGATTACTTGTGTGCGCCGTGTGTGGGCCTCCCGTTTTCGGATCGATCATCAATTCCGCGTTGCCGTGATCGGCGGTTATCAGGCTGATGCCACGCTTCGCTTGAATTGCTTTGGTAATTCTTCCCAGGCACGTATCCACGTACTGGCATGCCTCAATCGTCTTATCAAGCATGCCTGTGTGGCCTACCATGTCGGGGTTCGCGAAATTCACTATGAATACGTCGGTATCACCCTGCTCGATCGCCTGCAGCATTTTGTCAGTAATTTGGAACGCCGACATTTCCGGTACTAAATCATAAGTCGCAACGCGGGGTGAAGCTATCAGCAGACGTCGCTCATGCGGAAACTCTCTTTCCGTTCCACCGTTAAAAAAGTAAGTCACATGCGCGTATTTCTCGGTTTCGGCAATGCGATAGTTGCGTACTCCCAAGCCACCGAATACCGCAGCCAGAATGTTTATGGGAAGTTCCGGAGGAAAAGCGACTGGCAGCGGATAAGTCTTGTCGTAAACCGCGAAGCAAACGAAGTGAACATGAGGACGCCCCGGCACCGGAAACTCATCAAAGCCGGGAATAGCCAGCGCACTTGTGATTTGCCGCGCACGGTCGGCACGGAAATTAAAGAAAATGACCGAGTCTCCGGTTTCGAATTTGGCTACTGGTTCCCCATTCTCTCGCGTGACTACGATGGGCTCAACAAATTCGTCCGTTATGCCACGCTCATATGAATTGCGAATTGCTGTCAACGGATCGCGTGTGCGTTGTCCTTCACCGTTGACGAGTAGCCTGTAGGCAGGCTCAGTCCGTTCCCAATGCTTATCACGATCCATAGCATAGTAACGTCCCACCACTGTCGCTATCTCGCCGATGCCAAGCTCGTTTATTTTGTCTTGCATCGCCGCAACGTACTTTTCAGCTGATGAAGGCGGTGTGTCGCGCCCATCCAAAAAGCAATGGATGAAAAGTCTCTGCACTCCGCGGCCTTTCGCCAAACGCAAAAGCGCATAGGCGTGCTCTTGTGCAGAATGGACCAACCCATCAGAGAGCAAGCCCATCACGTGCACTGCCTTCTCATGTTTCACGGCACTGTCGATCGCCGCGTTCAATGCCAGGTTATGAAAAAACTCTCCGGACTTAATTTCATGATTGATGCGTTCGACGTCGGTGCGCAGAATGCGGCCGGCGCCGAGGCACAAGTGGCCCACGTTCGAGTTTCCCATCACCCCGGGCGGGAGGCCCACACATTCGCCCGAAGCTTGAATCAGCGTGTGCGGATATTTCCTGGTCAGCTCGTCGTAATGCGGCATCTCGGCAAGCGCAATTGCGTTGCCTTCGCGCTCGGCTCGATAACCAAAGCCGTCTAGTATGATGAGCGCAAGTGGCCCTCTTTTATTCAACCGTTAACTCCAAGGCGAGTTTCAATTTTCAGTCTTTGGTTTCCAATAATCCGGACTTTCGCGCATGTTCGGATCCGGTCGTTCCATCCAGCGTTCAGGCCGGTGAAGCGGAATAAAACCAAAGTGCTCATACAAACCATGCGCGTCTTTCGTTGCCAGCACCCAGCGGCGAAAGCCCTGTAACTCCGGATGCGCCAGTATCACTTCCATTAACCATTTCGCCAAACCGCGGCCACGATGTTCGGGAATTACGAACACATCAGCGAGCCAGGCAAAGGTCGCAAAGTCTGTAACCACGCGAGCGAAACCTACCTGCTCAGCTCCTTTGTAGATGCCGTAACAAAACGAGTTATCAATCGAGCGTTGCACAACTTCAATACCTCTACCCACCGCCCAATAAGTCTGTGTTGAGAGAAAGTTGTGAATGAAAGGGATGTCGAGACGCGAGCGATCAGTGTTGATTTGATACTCGCCGCGTTCCCAGGAATCGATCATCTTTTTGGAGTGGAATGGTCTGCAGGTATTGTTTCAGGCTTAAGAAGAGTAGCTTGCCTGACATGGAATTGAAAGTAGCGAGGCCGGGTAAAGCGCTCAAGGATGTCGTGTAATCAAACAGATGCTTGACGTCTACCTGATTCATTTTTTGCTTGGGCCTTAAAAGCTGAGCGACCAGGGAAGATAGCTGCTCCATGCAGGTCTTCTTCAATTCGCAGAAGTTGGTTGTATTTCGCAATACGATCAGTGCGAGAAAGGGAGCCGGTCTTGATTTGCCCGGCGTTGGTTGCCACCGCAAGATCGGCGATGAACGGATCTTCTGTTTCGCCCGAGCGGTGTGAAATAACTGCGGTGCGCCCATTCGTTTTAGCCAGTTCAATGCAGTCGAGCGTTTCCGTTAGCGTGCCGATCTGATTCACTTTGATCAGAATCGAGTTGGCAACACCCAGCTCAATTCCCTTGCGCAGAAATTCTGTATTAGTGACAAACAGATCGTCGCCGACAAGTTGCACACGTTGGCCCAGCTGGTCCGTCAAGGCTTTCCAGCCGTCCCAATCGTTTTCGGCCATGCCGTCTTCGATAGAAATGATCGGATACTTTCGGCTCCAGTCGTCCCAATAGGCGACCATCTCAGCGCTCGACAACTTTCGTTTATCGCTCTTCTTAAACACATACGAGCTGCCGTCGTAAAATTCACTCGCCGCCGGATCCAGCGCAAGCAGGCAATCTTTTCCGGCGGAATATCCTGCAGCAGCAATTGCTTCCAGGATCGTTTCAATCGCCTCTTCGTTCGAACGCAGATTGGGGGCAAAACCACCTTCGTCGCCAACGCTGGTAGCGTAACCTTTCTTCTTCAGAACATCTTTTAAGGTGTGGAAGATTTCGGCCCCGAAGCGGAGGGCTTCACTAAAACTCGCGGCGCCAACTGGAACAATCATGAATTCCTGAAAATCGACATTGTTATCCGCGTGCGCGCCTCCGTTGATAATGTTCATCATTGGCACTGGCAGCGTGCGAGCGTTTGGACCACCGAGATACTTATAAAGCGGCACTTCAAGGTAGGCGGCCGCGGCGCGGGCGGTGGCGAGCGACACGGCAAGAATGGCGTTAGCGCCCAGCTTCGACTTCGTCGGCGTACCATCTAAGGCAATTAATGCGTGGTCCACTTCAGCCTGGTCCAACGCGTCTAGTCCGGCAATTTCGGGAGCGATGATTTCATTGACGTTGCGCACCGCGTTAAGCACGCCTTTACCGAGATAGCGTTTCTTGTCGCCGTCGCGAAGCTCAACTGCTTCGTGTTCCCCGGTCGAAGCACCGGAGGGCACCGCGGCGCGTCCCACTTCTCCGCCTGCGAGGGTTACTTCCGCTTCGATTGTCGGATTACCGCGAGAATCCAATATCTCGCGCGCGTTGATTTCTTCAATCCAGCTCATTATGTTTAGTCCATCCTAGAGGTCAGCAATCAGCCCGCGGCGCGCGCACCTTCGACAGTTGAATCGACTGCCGGTTCAGCTTCGGCGGCCGGCAATTCCAGGCGCACGCTAATCACGCGCCTCCGTTCAACTCGATCAATTTCGAATTCAAGCCCGTTGTATCCGACTTTTTCGCCGGGCTTGAGCACATGTCCCGCTTCCGTCATGAGAAATCCGGCAATGGTTGTGTAGCCCTCCGATTCGGGCAAGTTCAACTTCAACCTGCGATTTAAGTCGCGTACGGCCAAGCCGCCGGCAAGAATATATTTACCTTCTCCCGCCGGAGTGATTTGTTCGTTTACTTCTTCGTCATGTTCGTCAGATATATCGCCTACGATTTCTTCCAACAAATCCTCAAGCGTGATGATGCCCTCGAGACCGCCGTGCTCATCGACGACGAAACCAAAGTGCGCTTTGGCTTTTTGCATTTGCCGGAGAACGTCTTCGAGGCGAGCCGTGTCGACTACATATAACGGCGGTTGCAGCACGTCCTCGAGGCGAAATGTTTCCGGACTGAGCAGATAAGGCATTATGTCTTTGCTATGAATAAAACCGATCACGTTGTCCAGGGACTCGCGATAAACCGGCAAGCGCGAGTAACGGAACTGCTCGAAAGCTTTGGTGATCTGGGGCAGCGAACAATCGCTGGAAATGGCCGCCATCTCCGTACGCGGCACCATCGCCTCTCGCACAAGCGTATCGGAGAATTCAAAGACGCGATGAATCAAACGCCTTTCTTCCGCGCGCAGGTAACCACTCTCGCGCGCCACGTCCACCAATTGACGCAACTCCGTTTCGGTATAGACCGAAGCGTGATCCAGACTTGATCTGAGCCCGATCAGCCTTCCTAACCTGCTGCCGACCGTATTGAACAACCAAAGCGGTGCGCTAAAAATGCGCGCGAACAACTCCAGCGGTCCAGCCGCAAACAGGGCCACCGGCTCAGCACGCTCTAAGGCAATCATTTTGGGCATCAACTCGCCCAACACGATATGTAGAAAACTGATGATCGAGAAAGCGATCACGATGGCCATCACGTGCGTCAGGTAGCCGGCCCGTCCCTCTGAAGCGATGCCCAAGGCCAACGGGTGAAGTAAATCGGCGATGGTAGGTTCGCCAATCCATCCCAAAGCTAACGAGGCCAGCGTGATTCCAAGCTGCACGGCTGAGATAAAGATCGTGGGATTATTGAGCAGACGCAACGCTGCCCTGGCGTTCTTGCTACCCGCGGCCGCGCGCGCTTCAACACGAGCGCGTCGCACCGAGACCAGCGAAAACTCGGAAGCCACAAAAAAACCGTTCGTCGCAACGAGCAATACGACGCCGATCAGTTTTAAAAACACCATCATAGAAGCAATGCGGGTGGTAAAACTTTCCGCTGAAAACTACAGGTGAGATGACTGCCAGGTTCGTCCATTGATAAAGGCGGATCGGATTCGATGTGGAAGTATATCACGTGCTCCGGGACGAGGGAGATCAAGGCAGCGGTAGTCTGGGCGCACGCTACGCAAGAGGCTTGAATTTACTGGTTTTGATGCTGTTTTGAACAAGACCCGCGTCAGTGGCCTGCGGACGCACCTGCGGCACGCGCGCGCGCCGGGCGGCGATCGTGTTTCGCACAGGCACGGGCCAACGCTTCTTCGACGCGCGGCTCGATGTTGCATTCGGGCTGGCGGCAAACTGCGGCAAGTTCGGAGATCACCAGGTACCGTGCGCGCTCGAGCATGCGCTGTTCGCGAAATGAAAGTGGCTTTAGATGATTGAGGTAGGTCAGATGCTTTAATACGTCGGCAGCTTCAAATACGTCGCCGGTTCTCATTTTCTCGGAGAAGTCTTTGAAACGATCTTTCCAGTCGTTGGCGGGAAAAGAGAAATCATCCGCCAATAACTTGAAAAGCATTTCGCATTCGCCTGAAGAAATTGGCGAGCGCAAACCGACTTCAGAAGCATTTGAAACGGGCACGAGCACCAGGGAATTGTTGGCTGCGAGTCGCAACGTATAGAAAGGGAGTGTGCTTGCGCCTATTTGCTTCTGTTCAATCTGCTCAATAGTTCCGATTCCGTGGTTCGGGTAAACGACTTTCTGGCCGATTTTGAAGCCCACCGCAACACCTCCATTGATTAGAAAAATCAGACTGCGCCGCACGCGCGGGTCTGGGGGAAATCCGAGCGACGCAGTAACAGCGCCGGGCCCTAGTTGGTAAGTGATTCGAGTCTAGCAAGCGGTCTCGCGCAGCGTCAAGCTAATCCCGGATCAACGTCCAAGTGAAAAGCAGAGCAAACTCGGCAATTAATTTTTTTGGTGCCGCTGGCGCTTGGAATCTTCTTTATCGGTTTTATCTGAGAGAATGGAAGCGACGGAAGTCCCGGGGCAACAAAAGAGTATTACAAGAAAAATTGTATTTCGAGTGAGGAACGCCATAAGACGTTTCCTGTAAGTCTGGACCTGTGCGGGGCCTGCATTACACGGCAACGGAGTAGCCTCTGTCCGCAACCAAGACAATGCAGTTGTCACTTTACAGATCATCCTGCTAGGATCGAACGCCGAACTGATACCAAATGTCCGCATCAATCATTCAGCCAGCATTCGCATAAAGTTGGGTTCTGCTGAGCTTCGCTTTCATACGTCATGGCCCTCCTAAAGATTACCGATGCAAGTGGCAGACAATGGCAATACGATTTCGTGCCAGCGTCTGTGTGCACGATTGGCCGTGCGCCTGACAACACCGTTGTCCTCGATGACCCGCGCGCGTCGCGTTATCACGCGCACATTAAACCGGGTGACGATGGCTCGTTTACTGTGATTGACGGCGCAATGATCAACGGGCAGTTGCGGCGCAGTGCCAATAAAGTTTTTGTAAACGGCGGGGCCCACCTCGAGCACCAACTAAAGAACGGCGATCGAATAACTATAGGCGCCAGCACTCTGCGCTTTGAACAACAGGCCGAAGAACGGACCACCGACGTTCGCTACGACGACAAACCCCTCGGTCACACGCAGCTTCTGATCTCGGCGAACGACGTGATGCACACCGTGCTCCACGGCAAAACGGAGATGCCGGTGACCGCACAGGCTCCCACATCACCGGCACGTGACAAGGTGCTTGAAGCGTTACAGCGAAAAGCAAACATTCTCAGCGCCCTTTACGAGATGAGCAAGACGCTGGGATCAGTTTTCGATCTGGAAACGATCTTTGCTAAAGCGACCGACATCATCTTTCGTTCAACTCCGGCCGATCGTGTGGTGGCCCTGCTCGCCGAGGGCACAGGCAAAGAGAATCCTGAAGACGTCGTGCTAAACCCAATAGCGACGCGAGCACGCGATGAGAGTTTGAATAATCATGCGCGCAAGTTGACCATCGGGCGCACTATCACGAGGAAAGTGATGAAGGATCGGGTTGCGTTGCTTTCGCAGGACGCGGCCTCTGACGAACAGTTTGCCGGCGTTGATTCAATCGTCTCACAGGGCGTTCGTTCGACGATCTGCGCGCCCCTGGTGGGCGAATCACGAGTTCATGGCGCCATTTATGCGGACCGGTTAGATCCATTTGCGGCTTTCAAGCCTGACGATTTGGAATTGATTAGCGCCGTTGCTGCGCAGACCGCAATCGCCGTCGAAAATGCCCGCGCTCACGAACGTCTGGCGCGCGAAGAAGTTGCCCGCGCAAACTACAGCCGGTTTCTGCCCGAATATGTAGTGAAGCAGATGCTCGAGAATCCTGAATCCTTCAAATTGGGCGGCGTCAACCAAACGATCACGATCTTGTTTGCGGACATTCGCGGCTTCACGCGCATATCGGAACACGCGCCACCGGAAAAAATTGTCAGCCTGCTCAATCGATACTTTTCCGCCATGACCGACATCATCTTTGCGCATGGTGGCACGCTCGACAAATATTTAGGCGATGGCTTGATGGCACTCTTTGGCGCGCCGACAACAACGCCGGAAGATGCGTCGAATGCTCTCAACGCAGCAGTAGCTATGCAGCGCCGCATTCTCGGCATCAACATGGAGCTGCGACAGGAAGGACTGCATGAGATCGGCGTCGGCATCGGCTTGCACACCGGCGAAGTGACGGTTGGTTACATCGGATCGGAACGCCGGTCTGAGTACACCGCAATCGGCGATGCCGTCAACACCGCTTCTCGTCTGGAATCCAATGCACAAGGCGGCGAAATCCTGGTGAGTGATGCGACCGCCAAAGCCGCGCGCAGCAGATATAAACTAAAACCTCGCGAGCCCATCAACGTTAAAAATCGGCAGCAGCCCGTCATCCTTTGGGAAGTCGATTGGCAAAAGGCAAGCGGCGCCTTCTAGCTTGTCTCACGCGTTATGCCGCTCGGTCAGTTATTCACCCGCCGCATCACCATAGCTCGCATCTACGACATTCCGGTGCGAATCGATTATCGCTGGTTTGCAGTGGTGGCGTTGAGCATCTGGCTGATCGCTGGAAACCTGCAAAGCCATTTTATTCAACTAGGCAACGTTCGCCTGCCGCCGCTCGCCCCCGTTACGGCCTGGATTCTCGGCCTCATTACCACCGCCGGCCTCTTTCTTTCCGTTTTTGGACATGAACTTTCGCACGCTTTGATGGCACGTGCCGAAGACATCGAGATTGAAGAGATTGTCTTGCATCCGTTTGGTGGTTTGGCACGGCTGAAAACTGAACCGCAAAATCCGGGTGCGGAACTGCGAATTGCAGTCGCCGGGCCAGCCGCCAGTTTTGTTTTTGCCTTGCTGGCTTTTGCCGCAACGAAAATCGCGGCGCTGGGAAACTATAATGCGACCGTCGTAGTCTTCTTTTTGATCGCGTGGGGAAACTTGTTACTAGCAGTCTTCAATCTCTTTCCGGGTTATCCGCTGGACGGTGGTCGGGTGTTGCGCGCGCTGTTGTGGCGCAGAAGCGGGAGCATCAAGGAAGCGACACGCATGGCGGGAATTTGCGGCATACTAATTGGCGGCACGCTCATTCTTTTTGGAATTTACATAGTGATTGCGCCGAGTTGGCGACCATCGCAGCCTTACTTCATGGGCGGGTGGTCAATCCTCGTCGGTTTGTTCCTGCTCGACACTGCCACAAAAGTCGTTAAGGCCTCATCAACTACGCGACTGTTAACGGTCGGCGATGTAATGTCGCCGGCAATCGTCATCGATCCATCGATGACAATTACGAAACTAATTGACGACGTCTTGCCGCTGCACCGGCAGACTAGTTTTCCGGTCGGATTCCGGGGCCGCGCGCACGGAATCCTGACACTTGAAGATTTGAAGTCCCTACCGAGAGAAAAGTGGCGCACGACTCAAGTTAAGGATGTCATGCGCACCATCAACCAACGGTTGTTCGTTGACACTTCAACGACATTCGAGTCTGCAAAAGAAATAATGAAGGACAATGGAACGGGTTCGTTGGCGGTCGTAAACAATCAAGGCGAACTGGTGGGTTTTCTGCAAAGCGGGAAAATTACTAAACGCTCTAAAAAAAGTCTCAGCAACAAGGCAAAACGTCCGTAAGCGCGTCGCTTTTCTTACCTCCTTATCAACTTCTTCATTGAGTCGGTGCGACTGCAGTTTTATTGGCGCAAATTCGTAACCGAACCGCCATTGCCACTCCTCTTCTTTTTCGCGATAATCCAGCGGGGCTACTATTTCATGGCTGAAGGGATCGTTGATGCTGGCAGTAGTTGGAGCGCTCTTTGCAAACGCGTTGATTGCAGTCATGAAGCTGGCGGCGGCGTTTATCACCGGCTCGTCGGGGATGATGGCTGAAGCCCTACATTCGATCGCCGACACCACGAATCAAGTCTTCTTGCTGCTCGGATTGCGTTTTTACCAACGACCGGCATCAAAGAAGCACCCGTTCGGCTATGGCAAGGAACGTTTCTTCTGGTCGTTCATTGCTGCCATTTTCATTTTTGGGGTGGGTTCGACTTACGCCATTTATGAAGGCGTCGTGAAATTGAAACATCCGCACGCGCCGGAGAATCTGTTTTGGGCCTATCTGGTGCTCGGCCTTTCGTTCTTGTTGGAATCCGGGTCGATAAGTCTCGCAATCTATCAGGAAGTAAAAGAGGCGCGCGCTGAAGGGTTATCGTTCATACAATATTTGCGCGAGTCAAAAGACCCGACCGCCAAGACAGTGCTCTTTGAAGATTCTGCAGCCTTACTCGGTATTCTGATTGCGGCCGCGGGCCTGTACCTAACTGAGCATCATGCGGGGCCTGGCGGCGGAGGATATTGGGATGGCTTAGCGTCCATTTTGATCGGTGTTGTTTTGGCAATCGTGGCGTTCGCGCTGGCTCGCACGTCGCGCGCATTGTTATTGGGTGAAGCCGCGTCCGCGAAAACTGTCAAAGCAATTCGCGCCGCCATAGAAAGTCATCCAAATGTAGTGAAGGTCGTCGAGATTCTGACGATGCATTTAGCCCCCAAACAGATTCTGATCAACGCGCATGTGAACTTGCGCGGTGACTTGATCACCGACGACATCGAAAGAACGAACGAAGAGATCGAAAGGCTAATCATGAAAGCCGAGCCTAAGGTTGCGCTAATCTTCTTGGAAACCGCGCGCAGGGGCCATAAGCCCGGTGCAAAGACAAAAGTTGTTTCTGAGCGTGCTGTCTAGTTCTTAAGCATTTAGATCAGGTTTGGTGAAACTAAATTGTCGTCGCTGAATCGCAAAGATCAAACTCGGAGTTTTGAATTAAGTAATGCTTTTACTACTGCCATACACGGAGTATCTGGGAAGACTCGGTGAGCCGCGCAACATCGCGGATATCGTCATTGTCTTCTTGCTGGTGTATGCAGTTTTAAAACTCGTTCGCGGAACTCGCGCCGCTCCTATGGCGGCCGCCCTTGCTGCCTTTGCCATCCTCTACTGGCTCGCAGTCAAAGAAGATCTGGCAACCCTGGAATTCGTCCTGAGCAACGGCTTGCTCTACATCGGCGTTGCGATCATAGTGCTTTTCCAGCCAGAGATTCGGCAGGCGCTGATTTCCTTTGGCAATCGGTTTCGCATGCCTTTCGGCCAAAGGCATCTGGGCCAGTTTGGCGAAGGCGCTTACGATGAAGTTATTCTGGCAGCGACGACGCTCTCCTCTACTAAAACCGGCGCGCTGATCGTGATTGAACGCAACGTTGGACTGAAGAACATCATTGATGGCGGCGTGAAGTTAGATGCTGAGCTCAGCTACGATTTGCTCATCAGTATCTTTCATACTGAATCGCCCCTCCACGATGGCGCTGTGATTGTGCGCCGGCACCGGGTAGCGGCCGCTTCCTGCTTCCTGCCGCTTACGCTTAATCCGCGCCTCTCGCGCGATCTTGGCACACGTCATCGCGCAGCACTCGGCATCACTGAGGACACCGATGCAGTCGCGGTAGTTGTTTCAGAAGAGTCAGGTTTGATTTCCATTGTGCAGCATGGGGAAATCAAGCGCGGCCTGGATGCGCCAAAACTGCGCGCCGCTATTTCGCAGGCGCTGGAAATTTCGCCGAAACGCGAAAAAGCGCGAGAGCCGAATAAATCGCCAAGTACGGATTCTGAAACTGAAGAAGTCCCACTGGTGTAATCTCTCGATCGAACAGTTCCGCTTAAGTTCCGTTCGAAACTTCAAAACGTGAAAGCCAGTTATGCCTTTTCAGGACATTGACGACGAAGTAGAAGTAACTTCCATCCCCAGGACGCCGTCGGCCTTTGAAAAATGGCTCCGCAAGATGTTTCTTGAGGACTGGGGCCTGAAATTGTTAGCGCTGGTCATCACCCTCGCCCTTTGGCTGGCTGTAACGGGCCAGAACAAGCCCGTCACCTTACGTGTTTCCGGTGTGCAACTGAATTTTCTAAGGCACGAAGGTTTGGACATCAGCAACGAATTGCCATCAACAATTGAGGTGGTGCTGACGGGCAGTCCAGGCAAGCTCGATCGCATTGGCCCACGCGATCTGGTAGCAACTGTCGACATTAGCGACCAGAAGCCAGGTGAAAGAATCGTGCGCCTGTCGCGGGATCGCGTGCAAATGGATTTGCCGGAAGGTGTAACGCTTCAGGGATTTCATCCGGCGACCCTCCCAATCCGGCTGGAGCCCAGAGTTGAGGCGCAGCTTGAGGTGGAGATTAAGTTTGAAGGTACTTTGCCGGAAGGTTATCAACTCGGCAACGTCAGCGCCAGTCCGGCTAGAGTTCGAGTGCGCGGGCCCGCCGATCGTGTGAACACGCTGCGCAAGGCGATGACCGAGACGGTTTGGCTTGACGGGAAAAAAGAGAGCTTCAACTTGTCGAACGTAGCCATCAATATTCCCGACCCGAGAGTTGACGTGCTCGATCCAACCGTCGATATCCGCGTGCAAATCGTCGAAAAGAAAGGCAGCGACGCGCATCTCACCTTTATCACCGCATCCGAAGGAAATTCCTGGCCCAGTTCGCTGCGGCCACTAAGCAATTAATCGCGCGATCTTTCTTTTCGCTTTCAGCAACTGATGAAAAAACTTTTCGGGACTGACGGTATGCGTGGCGAAGCCGGAAAGTTCCCGCTCGATGCCGCCACCGTTGAAATCGTAGGCGCGTCCCTCGCGAATCATTTACGAGAAAAACTCGGCCGCGCACCATTGATTGTCGTCGGACGCGACACACGCGAGTCAGGTCCGTGGATGGAACAAGCACTGGCGCGGGGAGCTACTGCGGCGGGCGCTGACCTGCAATCAGGTGGCGTGATTACAACGCCTGGCGTTGCTTATCTAGCGCGATCTCTTTCGGCTGACGCGGGGGTTGTCATAAGCGCTTCACACAATCCCTACCAGGACAACGGCCTCAAGATATTTGCGCCGGGCGGAAGAAAGCTGGACGAAGAAACTGAGCGACTAATCGAGAAAGATATCTTTGCCAAAACAGAAATATTGAGCGCGGCGGACGGCAAGGGATCTGAGACAACGCCCCTCGTTGCAAATACGATTGATACCAAGGCGTTGCAGTCTCGCTATGTCGATTTTCTTATAAACGAGATTGCTCGCGGCCTCGCGCTCACAGGGATCAAACTCGTGGTTGACTGTGCCAACGGTGCGGCATCTGCGATTGCGCCCGATCTGTTGCAGCAGCTTGGCGCTACGGTCGTCGCCATCAACAACACTCCGGACGGCCGCAACATAAATTTGAACTGCGGATCACTTCACACGGAGCAGTTGCAATCCGAAGTATTAAACCAGCATGCGGATTTAGGAGTGGCTTTTGACGGCGACGCAGACCGTTCCCTTTTTGTGGACGCAAAAGGTCAACTGATTAACGGTGACGGCACTTTGTGGGTCCTCGCAAAATATTTACACGCGCGCAATGAGCTAACTAATAACGCAGTCGTTGCCACCGTGATGAGTAATATCGGGCTAGAGCTGGCATTAAAATCGCGCGGTTTGACTCTGGTACGTACAGACGTAGGTGACAAATACGTCCTGGATGAACTATTACGCAGCGGAGCGACGTTAGGTGGTGAACAGTCCGGACATATCATCTTGCCGAGACTCAGCTTGGCTGGCGATGGACTAATCACCACTCTTTCCCTGCTGCGCGTGATGGCCGAAGAAAACAAGAGTTTGTCGCAGTTGGCTGAAGGCTTTGAAGTTTTTCCACAAATACTTGTTAACGTAAAGGTGGCACAGAAACGCCCGTTTAATGAATTTGAAGAGATCAATAATGTGACACACAAGATCGAAAGTGAACTCGGCTCGCGCGGGCGTCTGCTGTTGCGTTACTCCGGCACTGAGTCGCTGGCACGAGTAATGATTGAAGGTGAGAGCCAGTCGCAAATTGAAGCTTTCGCAGATCAGCTTGCCCGTGTAATCAAAGAAACTTTGGGCAAACTTTGACCCTTTTGATCATACAAATTTTACGTGCAAACCCTGCAACAATTACACTCTCTGCAAACGATCCTGATCTCGCTTTTTTCTCCATTTTGCTAAGAATTATCAGATTCTCTGCAAATCAGTATGTCCCACTTTGCGCTCGATAACTTTCTTGCACGGCATGCATGTTGCGATGTATATTGTGGGGCAAGAGAGACGGTTGGTGAATCCTCCGTCTCAAGTGGTTGCTGGGGTGAGGACAGTGACCACGAATATGAATGGGCGCGACGTACTCCCACGTTTGTCGCGCCCATTCGCTTTTTAACCACCCCTCCAAACGAACTTTCCAAAAAAATCTGCGTGCTAGAATGCTCTCCCTAAGTTGGGGCCTGGTCTAACTATTAAGGCGGTCAGAGGCCATAGGAGTTTGGCATTGCAGCGACTGCATCTAAGCGTCTCAGCACAACACTTCAAATACGAAATTGTGATCGGCCGGGGAATACTTTCCGCG
>DATAOU010000202.1:0-2631 GCA_036265575.1 Pyrinomonadaceae bacterium | reverse complement strand
CGGCGATGCGGCAACTGTCCGACACGCTCCTCGCGCGGATCAAATCGGGCGTCGTGATCCTCGGGCGCAGTGGCGACGGCAAGGTGTCGTTAATCGTGCGCACGTCGGCTGATCTGACGGGCAAGGTTCCCGCCGGGCAGGTGATAAAAGAGCTCGCGCCGATTGTCGGCGGACGCGGCGGCGGCCAAGCCGACATGGCCGAAGGCGGCGGCACCCAGCCCGAGCAACTGCCGGTTGCGCTTGAGCAAAGTTATAGTGTCGTAAAACGATTATTGACATCTTGACCACACAAAGCACAAGAGGCTTAGTGAAATGCTTTAGACCTCTTGTGCTTCCTGGTGGCTAGAGTTTCACATGCTCTTCTGCTTCTCAGTCAGAGCAATGTTCATCTTTTCTAAAGTGATTTTGTTGAGCGTGCCGGTCACTTTCAGACCTTCCGCCTGTTGATACTTCCGCAGGCCCTCACGAGTCGCCTCGTCAAGCTTTCCGATCTGCTCGCCGTTGTAAAACCCGCGAGACTTGAGAATCGCCTGCGCCTGGTTGATCTGGTCCTTCGTGGCGCGAAAGACAGGGCCGCGTTTGGTTTGCTTGGTGCCGGTCTGAGTTGCCGTGGTTGAGGTTTGGGCCATCGCTGCGGTCGTGAAGAGACAGAGCGAGAGCATAAGTGTGAGAAATTTCTTCATTTGTTCCGTCCTTTGTGAGGCGCGCTGAAGCGCGCGGTTTGTGGTTAAAGCGCGCCTATCATACACGGCCTGTCAACACCCGTCCGAACCCCCAACTATCGCATCCCTTCGTAAAGTGTTGGCCATAGTTTAACGCTCGTGGTACTATGACCTGGCCTCACGCTTGCCCTTGGAAATCATGACCAAAACCCTGCTTCTACTGATTTTCCCCCTAATTTTGACCGCCGCCCCGGCGCAGGCGCAGTCAAACTATCAAATAGACAACTTCGACCTGCCAAACGCCGTCCAGATTCACACGCCCAAAGCCGAACCGAAAAATCAGCCCAAGCGACTGGTCCGGCTGACCTCAATGCCCCTCAATCCGACCCTCGGCGGCTTCACTACCGGAAGTTCCGACATCGACAACTTCATCGTCGAATCCGGTAAACGCAACTCAGTCGATCCGCTGCTGCTCTACTCAATCATGCACCAGGAATCCAGTTTCAAAACGCGTGCAATGTCCAACAAAGGCGCGCGCGGACTGATGCAGCTAATGCCGCCGACGGCCATCCGGTTCGGGGTCACCAACGTATGGGACCCGAAGCAGAACATCGAGGGCGGCGCCCGCTACCTGCGATTCCTGCTCGAGCTGTTTGACGGAGACGTGACGCTCGCGCTGGCCGGTTACAACGCCGGCGAAGGCGCGGTGATCAAGTACGGCAACCGCGTGCCGCCTTACAGCGAAACGCAGGAATACGTGCGGCGCATTGGCCGGCGCTACAGCTTGATTCGCGATCCCGAAGCAGCAGCCAACGCGATGCCGCTCAGCAAAGAAGAGCTCGCCGCCGCGAAGCAGAAAGAACCAGCGCCACTCTCGGTTTATGAACGCAGCGTGTTCATGACTCGCCTTCCTGACGGTCGTTTGCAGCTCATCAGCCAGTAAACCAACAAATTTCAGAATCCGGAGCGAGGCGGAACCTTTGATGGTGGCCGCCTCGTTTTGTATTACACTGGCCGTAGGATTTACACGGTTGGGAAGGTGAGGCACTGAATGACCTGTTCCGTTTGCGGAGCATACGTTACGCCCAGCGTCCGATTTTGTTCGAACTGCGGCACTCCGGTCGATGTCGAACAAACTCGCATCGCGCGATTGCAATCGCGCGCCCTCGAAACCGGCGTCGACTCGGATCTCGAGCACACAGTCTTCACTGTGCGTCCCACGATGGTCTTTATCAAAGCGGGCTACGCACTGGCAGTTCTCGGGGGCATCGCGCTCGTTTTCCTGCTCGCCAGTTTGAGTGTTCCGGCTTCAATCTCGATCCCACTCGCGCTCGCTTTGCTGCTAATCCCCGGTTACTACCACATCCGCCGAAACATGATTCGTTACACCGTGACGGACGCCAAACTCCAGATCGATACCGGCCTGATCGCGCACACCACGCGCAACATCCCGTTGAGCAAGGTGCAGGACGTAACCGTGTCGGCCAGCATTCCGCAGCGTCTGCTTGGTTTCGGCGACATCGTAGTCGACAACGCGAGCGAGCTCGGCGGTTCGATCGTGATGCACAACATCAGGAGTCCACGTCACTACGCCGACCTTCTTTTGCGTGAACTGAGACGCTGGCATTAAACTGAAGTCGTGTTTATTCATCTCGTTATTGCCGTAGTGCTTTTCTTTGCCGGACCGGCGGAGACTGCCAAGTTCAAGCAGGTAAAAACCGACGGGGACCAGTCGGAGTACCAGGCCGGGAACGGCGAACTGTTCACGGTAAAGACGACGAAGTTAGCGTCCGATTCGAAGGCGTACGAAGCGCTGAGCCTCGCAGCGGCTGAGAAGCGCGCGACCGAAGGAGTTGAGATTGGAAACGCAGTCGGCACTGCGGGATTTTCAACGGGCGGGCAAATCTCCTTTTTCAAGTCCAACTACTTTGTAACCGTGACCACCTTCAAGGGGCGGTACAAGTCACCT
>DATAOU010000201.1:0-3473 GCA_036265575.1 Pyrinomonadaceae bacterium | reverse complement strand
GCGGATTACGAAGTCAAAATAGATGCGGCCCCTGGCGTAATAGTGTTTACCTCTGCCGGGAATCAAAAGTCAGACAACGGCAAGACGTTGGTCTTCTCTGCGCCGACGCTTCGGGACCTGGCGATTATTGCCGGACGCAACCTCCGCTCTGAACAAGCTCAAATTGGAGACACAACCGTAAGATCGATATTCATTCCCGAGCACGAGCGAATTGGAAAACGTGTGTTGGCAATGGCTGAAGACTCTTTACGGATCTTTACCTCCAGGTTTGGTCCGCTGCCTGTCAAAAGTATCAATATTGCAGAAGCCCCGCTGGTTGCCGGTTTGGGAAGCAAAGAGTTTTCCGGGCTTGAAGTAATCGCGAGCGCTTATTACGTAGATTTTGACTCGCCTGCAATGCGCAACCTTCCGGAGATTATTCGCGAGCAACGTCCATCCGTAGAAGAAAGTCTGGAGTGGAGCGTGGCCCATCTTACCGCTCATGAGTGGTGGGGCGGGGCCGTAGGTAACGATCCGGCACGCGAGCCGGTGCTCGATGAAGCAATGGCGAGCTGGTCGGCTTTGTTGTACTTCCGGCAAATCTATGGCGAGCAAAAGGCCGCGCTGATCCTGGAAGATCAGCTGGAAGGCGTCTACCGCCTATACCGAACGTTCGGCGGCGAAGACATGGATGCCAACCGGCCCTCGCGCGATTATCGCAACACGTTTCAGTATGCAGCCGTCGTTACCACTAAAGGCACATTGATGTTTGTTGAATTGCAACGGCTGTTGGGCGAAGAAAAATTACTGAAGGCTTTTAGAAATTATTACCGGACGAATCTGCTGGAGATCGCCGAGCTTGACGATCTTCGCGGCGCGCTCATTGCGGAAGCCCCGCTGGAACAAAGGCGGGTGGTGGCGCGAACCTTCAACCGCTGGCTGGCCAGCCGGCGCGGTGACGAGGACATCGCGAAACCGGATCCGGAACTGGCGACTTCCCTCGGCTTGCCGTCGAAACCAAACCAACAGCGGGGCGGCGACCGTAACCCGCTTAACGCTTTTGCGCGCGTGGGAAAATTTTTCTGGCAACAGATGACTCGAATACGTTGAACATGGCCAGGCCATCTCTCAAAAACAAGGAATCAAGGGTGAACACGATGACAAGTCCATACAAACTGGAACGGCGCGAACTCCTCAACCAAACTCCCGAAGCAACCAGAAAAGCTGTCAAGGTTGACGAGAGTCTTGATCGTTTGAGTTGGCTGATGGACGACCTGATCCGGATTCCGGGTATCAACTGGCGCTTTGGCTTGGATGCACTGGTCGGTCTTATTCCTGGTTTCGGCGACACCGTCACCTCGATGGTGTCGTTCTACATCCTGGCTTCGGCGGTTCGTTACCGCGTTCCGAAAGTAACGTTGTTGCGCATGGGTTTGAATATCGGCATTGACTATCTGGTGGGTTCGATCCCTTTGGTTGGCGACTTCTTCGACGCGTTCTGGAAATCCAACCAGATGAACGTGGCCCTGCTCAGCAAGCGGGCGACTCTTTCCGCAGATGACGCGCGCAAGGGCAGGCTTAGCGATTGGCTGTTTGTGGCATTGATGATTTTTGTGCTGGCAGGATTAGCCATTGGCTCGGCAGCGCTGAGCATCTATCTGCTGTTGCTGGTTGCGCGCCAGTTCTCTCAACTCTAGCGGCTTACGCGCGACATTAAAGCGCTACGAGGTCTGAGTTACGACTTCGCTGTTTTTGTTATGCGCTGCCAAAACGCGATCAAGAGTCGACTTAAGTAAGTCCAGGCCGCGTTCCCCGGCGGCAAAACTGCGCAACTTTCCTTCGCCATCAAAGAGATAATAAGCGGGCACGAAGCCTTGATCGTTCTGGAAGGCATCTTTGAGCTTGTGCTCGTTATCGATCGCGCACGGCTCGATGATCGAGTTGGTCGCAATAGCAGCCCGCACGCCCTCAACGTCTGTATCTGTTTCGTAACGCGGCATGTGAACCGCGAACACCCGAAGCCCTTGCTCCCTCAATCCTTCGCGCCACTCGGCAAGGCGGGGCATATTCTCTTTGCACATTCCGCAACTCATCGACCAAAAATGAATCAGCGTTGGGTGGCCCTTTGCTTGCATTTCCGCGCTTGCCTGCGTGCCACCAAACCATTCCGTGGCACCCTCGAGCCGTGGCATTTCTGTTCCAATTCTCATTCCCATGGCTTTTTACCGAGGTGAAAAGTGAAGAGTGAAAAGTAAAGAGTCAGAATACCTCGCCTGACTGATCACTCCTCACTCATCACTACTTCTCACCTTTTACTTTTCCTTTTTTCACTGTGCTTAAGCGTTGAGTGTTTTCTGACCCGGTTTCCATTCCGCCTGGCATAGACCGCCCGTTTGCAGTGCCTGAATCACACGCAAAGTTTCCTCAGCCGAACGTCCGATGTTCAGATCGTGCACGACTTTGTAACGAAGAATTCCTTCCGGATCGATCACGAACAGACCACGCAGCGCGATGCCGTCCTTCTCGATCAGAACGCCGTAATCGTGTGCTACCTGTTTCGTTGAATCCGCCGCGAGCGGGTACTTCAAACCTTCGACGCCGCCCTTGTCGCGGGGCTGGTTCAACCACGCCCGGTGCGAGTAAACGGAGTCGGTCGAGACGCCGATGATGTCGGCGCCGATGCCCTGAAATTCTTCGTAACGATCGCTGAATGCGGTCAACTCCGTCGGACAAACAAAGGTAAAGTCCAGCGGGTAAAACAAGAGAACGAGCCAACGGCCCTTGTAGTCTTCAAGCTTTACGCCTTCATTTAGCTTCTCAATATTCTTAGTCGAGGCCATATCAAAATTCGGCGCCGGCTGGCCCACCATCGCCTTTTCAGTTGCTGTCGCTGTCGCTGCTGTCATGAATCCTCCAATGTTGGTTAATAATTTTCGAGTTTAAGATCTACTTCCTGACGTCTATGCCTTGCGGCAGTCAGGACATGTCCCTCTTAGCGTCAAATGAACTGACGCGGGTTGAAACTTCGACTTTCGCGCGGCTGCCTTCATCAGATCGGCCGCCTGAGGAAGGTCGAAATCGACTAACTTTCCACAATCGTTGCAGATGGCGTGGTCATGCCGATCGGTTTCGCGATCGTAACGACTGGCGCCGTCGCCAAACTTAATCTCGTGTACCAATCCGGCTTCTTTCAGGAAGCGGAGCGAGTTATAGACGGTGGCATAACTAATCGTCGGCAAGTGCTGACGCGCCGCCTGGAAAATTTCATTCGCCGTGGGATGATCTTCCCGCGAACGAATGACCTGAAGCACTGCATCGCGCTGGCGCGTCAGTTTCTCTTCCGGCTTCAAATTTCCAGTCTCTCTTGGCACAGGTATATATTTAGACTAATTCTAATTAATTGTCAAACGGCCACCCCTGGGCTTCTCGGGCCTACCGGGATTAAAGGGTCGGATGCCGGGCAGCGTAATCGACTATCGTCTTTACGTAGCTCT
>DATAOU010000200.1:0-7919 GCA_036265575.1 Pyrinomonadaceae bacterium | reverse complement strand
AGCCTCGGCGACGTTACTGACCCGCTGCTGAAGCGAAGAGACTTTGTTTCAGAATTCAGTGTGGGCTTTCCTCATGACAAACATATTGATGTTGTCGGGATGAATGCGCCGGCCGACGGCAACGTAGGCGCGCAGTTCGTGACGGTGTCTTTGCAGGAAAAAAAGAAAGACGCGACGCCAGCCAGCTGTCCCGTTTGTCATCAAACCTATCAGCCGCAAGGCAATTCCAGCGAGGAGTACGTAACGAAGCCACCAAAAAATTTGGGCGACAATTTTTGGTTGAAGAAGGGCACCTTTAAAACGATCCCGAACAGTCATGCGATCTGTTTCACCTGTCACAACTCTGATTCCGGTGTGGCGCCCGAGCCCAAAGACTGCAACGTTTGCCACAAGCTCAGCGCGCCCCTGACTGGATTGAGATTCGATTTCGATCAGAAGCTGGCCAGTGACATGGGAATTACCGACAGAGTGATTTTGGCAAGATGGAGCCGGCGCATCTCAGCCGGGGCTTTCCGGCATGAAGGCGGCGAGCATCCTGACTTGAACTGCATGAGCTGTCATAACGTCGCCACATTCAACACACTGGATCTGAAAACCTTGAAAGTTCCAGTACGATCGTGTGGCGGCGCTGATGGCTGTCACATCACAGCCACGACGGACGATGGCGGCAGTTTGAATTTTGAAATCGACCAGAAGAAAAAGGATCCGGCGTTTGTTTGCACCAAGTGTCATGTCGCGTTCGGTAAAAATGGAACTCCTGAGAACCATCCGCAGGCGATTCCAACACTACAGCCAAAGAAGCCGACTTGATGAATGAAGTCTTCGACAAACTGCAACGGCTTTGCCGTTTGATGTGCGGAAGGTCTCTGACCTTCCGTAGCGGTGTACGGACTTTTTTGGGCTATGCCCTGAACAGCGGCGCAGCCGCGAAACAAATGAGTGCGCGGGGCCGGTGGGGCAAAGCCGCCACCGCACATCAGACGGCAGAGCCGCGCCGCGCTCAATCTAGGGGCTGGACACATTCGCGCACAGTCCCGTTCCTTATCGCAGGTGTCTTAACCGGTTTGAGTATCGTCGTCGTTCTGAAGTCGCACGCGTTGGGAAATCCGCACACTGAATCGGTCACAGCAGAATCCCCTCAAGAACAGATGCAATTTCCGGAAGGGCTGGATTACGGAAAGTTTATGCACAGCAGTCGCAATCATTCGCGCCTGCCATGCTTGTTGTGCCATCGTCGCGAATCCAATGCGCCGATTCCGAAACGTCCCGGCGGTTCTGGTCACCTGCCGTGTGCCGGATGCCACGCGCAACAATTTGCCAACTCCGACAGTCCCATCTGCACGATTTGTCATACCGATGTGAAGTCGGGAGCGCTGAAGGCTTTTCCTCGCTTGCAGAGTTTCAGAATGAAATTCGATCACGCGCGCCATATAAATATGGGCAGCGTGAGCTGCGCGACCTGTCACCGCCCAGCGCGAGGTGGCGTCGGCTTTTCCATCCCTGCAGGCTTTAACGCCCATACAACTTGCTATCGCTGTCATACGCCGCGCGCGGAATCGGGCGGCCACGATATCTCTTCATGCGGTACTTGTCATCAATTAGGCGGTTATTCCCGCACGCCTGAATTTGCCCAGGCATTTCGGGTAGGGTTTAGTCATACAAAGCATCAGAAACTAACTTGTAACGAATGTCACCAGGTTCGAGCGGGAATGCCGCAACGAAAACAAGTGACTGCGCCTGAACCGCTCAATCATCATGCGAGCGGGAAGTCGCTGAGTTGTATGTCTTGTCACGATGGTAAGCGGGCGTTCGGCGGCGATGACTTTACGGTCTGTACCCGCTGCCATACGGGAAAGGCCTGGCGTTTTTGATCACAGGCCTTGATGTACCGAAACAGTCTGGAATTGAGGTCAGTGCCACCACGCGGTAGCGGGTGGGTAGTAACAGAGCACAATCCATTTGAAGTGATCATTCAAGAGGAAACAGGAACCCACCCGCTACCGCGTGGTGGTACTGACCTCAGGGCGTGAATTTCTCGGGAGGGAAACAATGAAACTCTTTACGCTGTTTGCATTAGTACTTTTGTCATTACTGCTTCTTGCTAGTACGTCGCGAACCACGTATGACGTGTCCGCGCAAGACGCTAAGAAGCCACCTGAAACAATCATCCTGGCTAAGGAAGCAAAGCTGGGCCAGGTTACGTTCCACCATCTCGATCACATAACCAAAAATCGCAGCGCTGATGGAACGAAACCGATTGCCTGTGTCGAGTGTCATCACACGGCGCAACCTGCATCCGAAGCTGTCAAATACCCGCCGCACAAAACGGCATGGCCGGCTGACCGCACCACTACCCTAACTGCGGAACTGCTTGAAAAGGATCCCAATGCGCCGGCGGTAAACGTTTGCACTGACTGTCATGCGCGCGCCGAGACCAAGCCGAAGCTTCTTCCGGAGATTCCAAAAGTGAAGTTTGAGGGCAGCGACGAGCCGACGATTATGACCAATCAGCAAGCGTTCCATCGCAACTGTGGGGGCTGTCACGACGCGGTCGTCAAAGCGCGGCCCGATTTGGCTCCAGCTCCGCCGACATCAAAAAAATGCGTGGCCTGCCACAAGAAAGCGGCGGCCTGAAGTTTCACTTTGTCCTTGGGAAATTTTCCCTTTGCGTGAGCAAAAGACCGCAAAAATAACGGCGGCTTGTGGTTTTCTGCGTTGTTTTTGGCGGCACGGCCATTGCTCTCTAGCAAATGCGTGAGATTAATAAATTCCGCTATGGAAAGTTTCCTAAGGAAGGTAGACGCGATCATGAGATTTACGATTACTCGCCTGATGAGCCTGGCTGTCGCCGCAGTTGGCCTGGCGCTGTTCACCGCATTACTGCTGGCACCGGTGCCGGTGCGGGCGACCGCTGACGATCCGTTCGATGCCGCCGGGACCTACAAAACAAAATGTACTGCCTGTCATGGTCCTGCCGCCGAAAAGCGTTTTGACAAGACCCTGGCGGACCAACAACTAGTCGACATCGTTATGAACGGCAAGAAGCCTGAGAAGCCACCGAACATGCCTGCATACTCCGAGAAAGGCATTACTGCCGAACAGGCTAAGAGTCTTGTCGACTACATGAAGTCGATTAAACAATAGGGGCGCGAATCGAAATCGAGTCTCGACGCACGAGCTATTCGGTTCTTAAAGTCCATAGCTCCCTGGCAGTCTCTGGTTCGGTAATGATCCTTCCGTTTGTATGAAGCTGGAGAAGGCGCGTCCGGCACTTATCAATACCTCCTGTGTCTGTCGACCGCTCTCGGGAATAAGGCACAGGAGGTATTTTCTATGCTCTCTGTAAGGGGTTCATGTCTGTGAGACGCTATCTTGCTGCGACTGCGCTCGTAGTTGCTCTATCAGCGTGCGCCGGGCTTTATCTCGCCACTCTCAAATCTGCTTCAGCTCAGGGTAATCAAAACTCTTCGAGCACCCCGGTGACTCCGAACGCCGGCGCTATCATCGGCGGACCGGAGGCGAACGCATCGCCAGTACCTTCGCCTGCGCTTCAATGTCAGGGTTGTCACGGCCCAGGCAAGAAACTTCCGTATCTCGCAGGATCGCTTTTTCATACCGTTCCGCACACGGGCTATGATCACAGTTTCCACGCGCAGGCGATTCATAATGGTGGTAAAGCCGCGGCCTGTCTTGATTGCCACACTAAGAATGGCGACATGACAACCATCCTGCCGGCAAGCGATCCAAAATCGACAATCAATCGCACCAACATCGCCGAAACTTGCGGACGTTGTCACGGTGACAAGTCGGTGATGCAAGGGAGCGGCATCAGCAACCAGCCGTTTTTATCTTACCGGGAAAGCGTACACGCAAAAGCGATCGCGCGCGGCAACACCAGCGCCGCCGTCTGCACGGATTGTCACAACAGTCACGACATTTTGCCCGCCTCGGATTCACGTTCGTCGATCGCGAAAATCAATATCCCGTCAACCTGTGGAACTTGCCATCGCACCGAAGCAACTGAGTTTACGCAGAGTGTCCACGGCCAGGCCGTCGTGCGCGGAGTTTCCCGCGCTCCCGTCTGCACGGACTGCCATGGCATTCATAACATTGCTATGCCGTTCGATCAGAAGACGGCAGCGGCTTCGCAGGAGGTTGCAACTGATAGCTGTGCGAAGTGTCATGAAGGAGTAACGCTCACGCAGGAATTCGGAGTGGCGAGCGGTCGCGTCAGCAGCTACAAAGACAGTTATCACGGTCTGGCATCGCAACTTGGATCAAAGGTCGTCGCTAACTGCGCCAGTTGTCACGGCGTGCATAACATTCTTCCCTCCTCAGATTCCCGGTCGATGATCAATGCCCAAAACCTGCAGCACACCTGCGGACAATGTCACGTCGGCGCCAGTGCTAATTTCACGAACGGCAAAATCCACCTGACATCTGAATTCGTTTCGAATGTCGCTACGCATGACAATGGCGCGCGTGGCGCGAAAATCGTCCGCTGGATTTACCTTCCTTTGATCATCCTGACAATCGGCGGTATGGCGCTGCACAACGCACTCGTTTGGCGGAAAAAGGCAGCAGCGAAGCGGCGACTCTCACGAACTATCGTGCGACTAACTGCGAACCAGAGAGCGCAACACTGGCTGCTGTTGAGCAGCTTTATCATGCTCGTATTAAGCGGCTTCGCTTTGCAGTATCCCGACTCATGGTTGGCGATTTTGCTGGGCAGCAATGAGTTTTTGCGCAGAATAATTCATCGCGTGGCCGCCGTCGTGATGTTAGTTGTGGGAACTTATCATCTCCTTTATCTGGCGCTGACCAAAGAAGGACGAAGCTGGGTCAAAGACATGCTGCCTTCATTAAAGGACGTAAAAGATGTTTTCGGAAATTTCGCTTACTACCTGGGCATAAAAAATGAAAAACCAAAGATAGCCCGCTTCGGATATGCCGAGAAGGCCGAATACTGGGCAGTCCTTTGGGGCACCTTCATCATGGGCCTTACCGGCCTGATAATCTGGTTCAAGCTCGGCATCTTTGGCTTCTTACCGAGATGGTGGTTGGACATTGCACTGGCGATTCATTTTTATGAAGCGATCCTGGCTACGCTAGCCATAATCGTTTGGCACTTCTATCATGTCATCTTCGACCCTGACGTCTACCCGCTAAACTTTGCACTGGTTGACGGGAAGGTCTCGGAAGATGTTTATAGAGAAGAGCACGAGTTGGATTATGATCGCCTCAAGCAGAACGAAAGCAATGTGCTTGCTGTCAATCAGGAATCTGAAGCTCCGCTGACAGAGTCACAGACGGAACAAAGCCAAACAGACGATCATGCCTGACGAAAAACCCGCGCCGAAAATTCCCTCTCTCTTTCGCAATTACATTAGCCTGGTCGGAGCGGCGATCGTAATAGCCAGCCTGTTCAGCGTTGTGCTGTTGTTTTTGCTCGAGATTAGTTCCAGCGGCGAAAATCCTTACCTGGGCATCCTGACCTATATAATCTTTCCATCCATCTTGATGTTCGGTGTGGCGGTGGTGATCGTGGGCGCGTTAATGGAACGGCGCCGGCGCCACCGTGCCGCTCCCGAAGATATTGCGGCCTATCCTAGATTGGATTTGAATGATCCTCGCTCGCGTCGCGCGGTGTTTGCGTTTCTGTTGGTGACTTTTCTATTCATCTCGGCCAGCGCCTTTGGCAGCTACCGCGCTTACGAATACACCGAGTCAGTAAATTTTTGCGGTCAGACTTGTCATGTAATGAAGCCCGAGCGCACTGCGTATCAAGCGGGCGCGCACGCGCGCGTGGGCTGTGTTGGTTGTCATGTGGGGCCAGGCGCAGGATGGTATGTACGTTCGAAACTTTCGGGGGCCTACCAGCTCTACTCAGTTACTTTCAACAAGTTTCCGCGCCCCATTACGACGCCGGTCCACAACCTGCGCCCCGCCCAGGAAACGTGTGAGCAATGTCATTGGCCCGAGAAGTTCTTCGGCGCGCAAATGAAGGTCTTTAATCGCTATGCTTATGACGAGCAAAACACTCTTCGTCAACGACGTATGCTAATCAATGTCGGCGGTGGCAGTCCCTCGACCGGACTCGTCACCGGCATTCACTGGCACATGAACATTGCAAATGAAATTACCTACGTCTCAACTGATGATCACCGCCAGGTTATTCCCTGGGTGCGAATCAAAGACCGGCAAGGCAACGTCACTGAATATTCCGATCGGACGAGACCACTGACTCCCGAACAGATTGCAACCGGCAACCGACGTAAAATGGATTGCGTCGATTGTCATAATCGTCCAGCGCACGTCTACTTACCTCCCGACGTTGCGGTCGATCAAGCTTTTGTCGCCGGCAGATTGGATCCCTCGTTGCCTTATCTCAAACGCGAGGCGGTTGAGCTGCTGAGCAGGCATTATGAAACGACCGAAGACGCTGTTAAGCAGATTGATACCGGCTTGAATGATTTTTATCGCAGTAATTACGCAGATGTATATTCGCAAAAACAGAATTTGGTTAAGGGCGCCGTCAGCGAAGTTCAACGCATCTTTCAGACTTACTTCTTCCCCGAAATGAAAACGGATTGGCAGACACATCCGAATAACATCGGACATCTCTACTTCGCCGGTTGCTTCCGTTGCCATGATGGCGAACACGTCAGCAACACCGGCAAAGTCATTACAAATAATTGCAATGTCTGCCACACGATGATCTACGACTCCTTAAACCCGGCCGCCTCGGTAAAGACCGGACCATTCCAGCATCCCGTCGACCTGGGAGCTTTGGCCGATCGCAAGTGCGACAGCTGCCATAAAGCGGACCGGCCATTCAAACATCCTATCAACCTCGGCGATATCTCCATGTTTCAATGCGTTCAGTGCCATCCCCGGACAGAAGCGCAAGAAGCTCAGAAAAAAGCCGAAGGTCAAAATTCCCCCACCCCGTAAAGAAAAACTCGCAGGCTAAACCGTTTGGCCCTCGCAGGCTGAACCTATTTGCCTGAGAAATAGGGCTGTTCCCGTGGCACTCGGCAAGGGTTACCGAAGGCATGTAAATTGCGATTAACCGTTTACACATTCTAAAAGGGGCTCGGCGGCGCTTCACTCCTGGGCGGCAATCAAGGGTTGTTTTGGGGAATTCATGGGCGACCACAACGTAGAAGAGTTTGATCAGCAGAAGTCACAGGCCTTTATGAAGGCCGTGCTGAATGATCTGCGCGCGCTCGCATTCATGCTCGAGCGTGGCCTGGTCGAAAGTGGCAAGAGACGCATTGGCGCTGAGCAGGAGATGTTCCTGGTCGATCGTGACCTGCGACCTGCGCCCCTGTCGTTGGAAGTTTTACAGCATGCGAACGACGATCGGCTGACCACTGAAATTGCCCGGTTTAATCTCGAAGCCAATCTCACGCCGCTGTTACTTACCGGCAGCTGTTTTAGTGAGATGCTGAGGGAGCTCGACGCGCTGATCGCGAAAACGCGAGAGAGCGCCCGAACCGTTGCTGCCGATGTGCTGCTCGCCGGGATTCTGCCGACGTTAAAGCAATCAGATCTAACGCGAGATAACTTGACGCCTGTAGCTCGTTACCACGAGTTGGACCGCGGCGTTATTCGCTTGCGAGGCGGGCCGCTTGATATTCATATCAAGGGGCTGGATGAGCTGCAGTTAACGCACGACAACATCATGATGGAATCGTGCAATACCAGTTTTCAAATCCACTTTCAGACTGACCCTGCTGAGTTTGCCACTTGCTACAACCTGGCCCAGGCGATTACTGCTCCGGTCCTGGCAGCTGCCGTTAATTCCCCGCTTCTCTTTGGTCATCGCTTGTGGCAGGAAACCCGCGTTGCGTTGTTTCAGCACTCCACGGATGCGCGCTCCCCTGCGCAACTTGCGCGCAGTCATCCAACGCGAG
>DATAOU010000199.1:0-3476 GCA_036265575.1 Pyrinomonadaceae bacterium | reverse complement strand
GCATGGAAATGGCGAGCAGCCTGGGGTTGGGTGAGCGAGAATTTCGCCCTTAAAATCACCGACCACAATATCAAGCGCGCTACGGGCCAGAAGATCGGCGCTAGTGTCGTTGTAGCTCGATTGCGCAAGCTGGCGATCGGTAGTGGTGCGCGCAAAGTAAGCCAAAGCTACGCCGGTGAGTAGCACAACTATTGCCAGAACAATCATCAAAGCAGCGCCTTTAGATGCATCGTCGCGAGAATAAAATAACTTTTTCATAAACTGGAACGTTGTGTTAAAGCGACGCGAAGACGCGTGCGCACTCCCAAAGCTTCGCGAAATAAAACTGGCGTCTCATAAATTTGCACAAGGGTGCTTGGAGTCCGATGAGTCCTCGCCTCGCTTTCATTCTTTTACTGCCACTAAGTTGTACGAAACTCGATCAGCGAGTCGCGACCTCGCAACATGACATGAACAGAGCGAATTTTTCATGGCGTATTCAGCGTCGGCGGCGACAGATAAAAGCTGCGTTCGTACAGCCGAATACCAGGAATTGCCGTGCGCGGCATGGTTGGGTCGTAATCCGGACTATTCGGATCAATAATACCATTCAGTTTATTCTGCCACTGAGTACGCAACTGGCCCGGGGTCATACCGGAGCTGTAATCAGCTAGGAAGTGGGCATTGCCCGGTGTACTGAACGTCGCAATCTGTGCATCTGTAACAAGCACCTTGCTCCTGGGATCGATCATCGCGATGTCCACAATGATCGCGGCGACGTCTTGCATACCGCTGACGTCCACGTGAGGTGGCAGGAGACTTGGGTTGGTGTCCCACGGTATGTCTGACAAAGTTCCATTGTTGAGCAGATAGTAATATTCGAATCGGAAAATCTGCGGACCGATGAGCTCACCATCCGCCCAACTAGGCAGGGCAGGATCGCCAGCCGCTGGCCACGCCGGGGTTGAAGTCGCAGTCGGGATCGGACTGGGAACGGGGGAGGGCGTAGGCGTTGGGAACGGAGTAGTAGTGGGCGTAGGCGACGGCGGGACCGGTGATGCAAGGGATATGGGGATGAATACTACGGGGGTATCGCTCGTGGAAACCGCATTCCAAACCAGACCCTTGCCCATTCGCTCCAGCTTGTTTCGAGAATTTATGCGATACGCGACAAGAGAGACTGGGCTTTGAGAACCGGTGGACGGATAATATCCGGGAACACTGCTATAGAATGCAATTCGGTCGTTTCCAGGTTGAAGTACTGTACGCTGCCGTGCGACGAGAGGATTCGATTTCACATAGTAATCGACATCGGAACGTTTCACCATCTGCGCAAAGTCGATGGCCATGCGATCAAGCACCTGTCGCGCCTGCGAATCAGCATCCATTCGTTTATGCCCGAGCGTGGTGATGGTTGCAGCGCTTTTAAGAAGCTGTGTGAAAAGCAGAACAACCACCACGAGCACACCAACGGTGATTAGAAGCTCGGCCAACGTAAAGCCGCCGGAGCCGCAACGTTGCTTCGGCAGTATGACAGCGGCTGCAACAGTGGGCTTGTGGTCAACCATCAGGCTAGTTCCTGTCGAAGGCGACAAACGTTTCCGCCGAGCCGCTGGCATTCGCCGAGGTGGCCGCCGCGGGCCATGTCACCTTTGCATCGGCGTAGCTTAATCCTGGCGGGCTGGATGGAAACGTTATGTTAAGATGATAACGAGAATTCGCGTTAGGTGTACCTGAAGCGAAACCCCCGGCGCTGTCGAAATAGAGATCTTTTGCCTGACCGAATTGGATACCAAACTGCGAAGACGTGGTACTCGTCTTCGGCGTCGCCCGCAGATCCGCCGCTACGGCTGCAATGATATTGTTGGCAGCCGTTTGAGAAGTCGCGTTGCGATTTGTCTGCACGCCAACAGGGATTAGACCGAAGACGGCGATCAAGCAAAAGGCGGCAATACCCATGGCGACAGTCAACTCGACAAGGGAAAACGCGTGGACCCGCCGGAGCCCGAACATCATTTCCTATAAATTTTAACGTTCCCGCCGAAGCCGGTAAACTGAATAGCAACAACGTTCGTGCTGTTTGTATCCACAGTTGTGCCATGCGTTGGTTGAAAGCCTATTTCCGAAACCGGCACCATTGTGTAATTGCTGTTGTCGATTACACCTTCGCCACGGGGACTGAATTGGATGATTCGTGCAAACGTATACTGCGAACCCCCCAACGGATACGCAAACTGAAGAGACGGACTTGGGGGGGCCTTGTTTGGGCCGACAATATCGCCTACTTGGGAGGCAGTGGACGCGACAGCAGGCCGCGTGTCGAAAGTCTCGGCAGGCGGCGTACCCGTCCCAGCGGAGAATGTTTTTAGATGCACATTATCGACCTTTGTAAGCTTGCCGACCTGGGTTAAGCTGGTCGAGGGAAGCGTAACAGGATTACTTAACGGTGTCGTGTAAAGCATCGTGCCATCCTTCGACGCGACGATCGACATGACAATGCGCCCAGTGCCGGGGCTAGCAAGTGGGCTCGTCGACGGGTCCGGCGTATTCTCTTCAAAAAAGCCAACCCAGGTGTAAGTGTTGTTTGCTTTCGCGTACGTGCGCGCGGTGTCGAGCACGCCTTTGATCGTGTACGCCGCGCTGGTCACATCTGTGCCGCCTTTTATTGTGGTGAATGCTGGGGCGATCAGCACCATCAGGAGCCCGATGATGCCTACGACGACGAGCAGCTCGACCAACGTGAAGGCGTTGAACCGTCGAACGGTTGAAGAGTTAAAGTGTTCCGTCATTTTGTCATTCCTTCGTCGCGTATAAAGAGAGAGAGCATTGATGTTTACGCGGCTTCGGCATTCCAACGCTCATTCCTGTGATCCGCCTGCCATGCCGTAGCCACGCGAGGGAGGGTGCGATCCGGGGTTCCTTGAAGCGAAAATCGCTATCACATAGTAATCCGGGAAAATTCGAGCAAAGTTCGCAAAATTCTTTTCAAATAGCGCCGATTTCCAATGCGCCCGGTATGGAACGCTGGAGGGGAGACCACCGCTTCATAAGATACACGCGCGGCGGGCTCAGGCAAAAACCGGTGATGGGCTCGTCTGGTCATTGTTGTGGGGGTAAATTGATGCGTCCCAACTGAGCGAGCTATCAATTAATCAGGTGTCGTCCGCAGCGCACAAAAAGATCAGGAGTCCCGGATCCGCAAATTGCGCCAACGTTGGCGCGTCATGTGGGAACGTCCAATCCAGCGATCACGCAGGAATCAAAAACCCTGAAGAAAAGACTTCACAATCGTGCAACGACACACTATAAATCGGCCTATGAATATGGATCGCCGCTGTATTTTGCTTGTCGCCCCGCTGGCATGTGCCCTGGTCAATTGGCTGCCAAACGACTTGTCTGCTGAGGATCTCGAGGAAGCAAAAGTTACTCAAATAGTGCAAGACGTTAAAATCGTGCCATCCGGCGCAGCGGCGCGCCCGGTGGTGGTGAATGAGACT
>DATAOU010000198.1:0-3903 GCA_036265575.1 Pyrinomonadaceae bacterium | reverse complement strand
AGGAAAGTCGAATTGAAATGCATACGCTGAAAGCGTCCGCGAATTTCAGCCCAGGGTTGCGCTTTGGCAACCCTAGGAAAACGTATCTTCATTTCGTGAAGGCGCAACTCTGAAGGAGTTGCGCCGGCGTTTGTTAACCGCAAAACCCGCGCAACCCTTCCAGGGTTGCGAACAATCCCTTCTTACATTCTTGACCCAGGGTTTCAAAGCAAACCCTGGGCTGAAATTAGCCAACGCTTTCAGCGTTAGGCAAACGACGCGAGCAAATGCTTTGTGTTACATTGGCAGCAGTTTTCGACTGTCAATCGCTGAAAATTCCGCGATGGTCAAAGGTTCACATCTTCGCATCCGCATGCTGCGCACGCTCGCCCTGAGTGTGTTTTTCGCAGCTTCACTAATCCATTCGCAGACTGCTTTAGGTCAGGTTGCCGCTCCCGTTCTCATTAGTCATGAAGATTCGACCCGCGCGATTTCTTTTGAATCCGTAACGCGACATCGTGAGCCCTTCTCAGTAACCGCGCCTGTGAAGTTTGGTAACGACAACCAAACTCGAATCATGTTGTTCACGATGAATCTGATCCTGCAGTCCGGCGATGACGTGGGCGATCTTACTGTTGAAGCTGAGGATTCAGCCCGTCACGTTTACCAGTTACCGGTCGAGTTTCTCGGCAGTGTTCCGGATCAACCCTGGGCAGTGTCGCTGGTTGTTCGACTCGCCAGCGGCATGGATGACGTGGGCGACGTATTGGTGCGGGTCAGTTATCGCGGAGCTTCAAGTAATCGGGTTCGTGTGGCGCTAGGCCATGTTGGCGGTGGCCTCCCGGATGACCCAGGTGCCGTGCCAACGCCTGGTTCGCCCGTTGCGATTGTGCCGGCGGTAACAGCCGGGAACCTATCAATAGGTGACGTCCAGACAATTATTAGCCAGGCAGTTTCGGCGGCCGTTTCGCTCAATCGAAACGTGACAGTCGCTGTCACCGATCGCGAGGCAAATGTGTTGGGCGTATTTGTTATGACCGGGGCGCCCACGAGCACCACTATTCGCAGTGTGGGCACAATCGGTCGCGGCCTGGAAGGCACCGTGGTGCCGGCGTCCCTGGCAGCAATTTCCAAGGCCGGAACCGGGGCGATCTTCAGCACGTCAGGTAACGCGTTTAGCACGCGCACAGCCGGATTCATTATTCAGGAACACTTTCCACCCGGAATCCAGTTTCGCTCGGGTGGTCCGCTTTATGGCGTGCAGTTTTCATCCCTTCCCTGTTCCGACATTAAGAAGCCGGCGCTGCCATTGGGTTTGTCGGCAGATCCTGGCGGGCTGCCGATTTACAAAGACGGCGTTGCAGTAGGTGGAGTCGGTATCGAAGGAGACGGAATCTACACCGTCGATCGGGATCCAGCCGATTTCGATCAGCCGTTTGAAGAACTGATCGCTGCTTCCGCGGTGCGCGGTTTCGAAGCTCCAGCACTGATACGTGCAGACAATATTCTCGTCGACGGTATTCGGTTGCCTTTTTCGAATGTTGCCAGTGCTCCGTCGCCGGCGACTATTCCGTTTGGGAGCTTGCCCGGAGTAGTGCCGGGCGTGTTTCCGATTCGCAGTGCGCAAACATCGGCCTTTGTTCCGGCCAATGTCGGAGGCATTGGTGGCGAAGTTGATACACGCTTCTTTCCCTTTGTCGGCGGCACTGTGCCAGCTGGTCCAAACGCACTAACCGCAGCCGATGTGCAAACAATAATTGCGCAGGCCGCGCAACAGGCAAACATCACTCGCGCCGCCATCCGCCAACCGCTTGGCAGTAACGCGCGCGTGTCGATAGCAGTAGTGGACGCTTCCGGTAGCGTGCTTGGCATTTTTCGTCAACTCGATGCGCCGGTTTTTGGTTTCGATGTATCAGTACAAAAGGCCAGGACCGCTGCATTCTATTCAAACGCCAGCGCCGCGACCTTGCTCAACGGCGCCGGCTTTGGGAGCTATGTCGCTCGCGCCGGGGCGGACGGCTTGCGGCTCGATGGCTCGGTTGCGTTTACCGATCGCGCCGGCGGCTTTCTGCATCGGCCCTTTTTTCCGGATGGGATTAACGATACGGCCGCCGGACCCTTTAGCACGCCGCTTAGCGAATGGAGTCCTTTCAATGTTGGCTTGCAGTTAGATTTGATCCAGACAAACTTGCTGGCAGCTATCGCTGGGGCGAATGCTCCCTGCACTACAATTCCAAATCTACCCAATGGCATCCAGATCTTTCCTGGAAGCATTCCCATCTACAAGAATGGCGTGTTGGTTGGCGGAATTGGAATCAGTGGCGACGGGGTGGATCAGGACGACCTGATCAGCGCCGGCGGCGCTAACGGCTTTGCGCCCGCGCTTGCCATTCGTTCGGATCAGGTTTTTGTGCGCGGGGTGCGATTGCCCTTCCTTAAGTTTCCACGTAGTCCGAATTTGTAAATCGATTTGTGATCTTGTGAGAACCCCCTTACGTAATTCCACAGCTTTTCTTGTTCTACTGCTGGTCGCTTGCTTTTGTGTCGCGCAAACTCCGTCTGCGACTCAGAGCGCCGGCACAGTTTTGCGTCTGAGAGTGCGCGTAAAGACCGCAGAGACAACCAAAGGGCTTTCCCGTAAGCGCTTCTTTCTCATCAAAGGTTCACTGGAACAAAACAAGACTCTGGTGGATGAGATGATGCAAAGACATTACGTCTCGCGCGACTGCTACTATCGCGCCGCCGGCGCCAGCGAACGGTTGATTAATTGGCTGAAGGAAAACGATTGCGAGTCGGTGTATTGCCGCGAACTTCAGCCGACCGACGTCGAGGGACCGGACGCGGTTCCCGAGTTTCAAACCGCACTAATCGCCAGTGAAAAGGAATATGGTAGCCATGAGCTTGCCCGCAAATGGTTGACGACCAATCTTCCGGAAAGGCTTCGAGATGGATTCTACAAGAGTCATTTGCTCGGAATCGAAGGAACCATAAAGGAGGCGGAAGCTCTTAGCGGAGCGAAAGTCCTCTCTGTCATGACGGACAGAAACGGCACGGCCTACTTCACTGACCTTGAACCTGGAACCTACACGCTTTCAAACATTCTTCCCACCGAACTGGGAACCACGAGCTTGATCTGGAATTGCGAGGTTAAGGTGAAGCAGGACGACCGTGCGTTCGAAAAGCCTTTTCTAATAATGAATCGACAAGAGAAGAACGTGAGATGCGTCGCGGTTGAGAAGCCGCTTCCGCTTTGTGACAGATGAATCACCTCGAAGTGCAACAGTGGAAGTGGTTTTCGCTCCAGAGGAGCGAGATGTTTATAGCTACGAACGCGTCCCTAATGGTCTCGCTCCTTTAGGAGCGAAACCCGGCAGCAGATGAGGAATCGATGGCGCTCCTACGGAGCTTTGAGAGCAAAGAGAAGCCAGCTATAAACATTTCGCCCCTTTGGGGCTAAGCGACAAGCGATTAACAGCGGACGATGATTAAACTCCGGCAACCAGCAAAATATTTTGTGAACTCGCCCGGCCGCTTGGTTATGTTGATGGTGTTCGTTGCCTGTTCTCTGCCATACTTAGTCTTTAACTTCCACAACCCGGCACTGGCGCAAAGGGGTGTAGTGCGCAAACCAACCGTGCGACGCTCGGCCGAACCAGCGATCGACTATTCGCGATTCTCCCATGCCACTAAGAAACATCAGGGAACCTGTAATACCTGCCACAAGATTCCAACTGCTAACTGGAAGAAGGTAAGAGAGTTTCCCGACGCTGCAGATTTTCCCGGTCATGCTGCCTGTGTGAGTTGTCATCGCCAGCAATTTTTCAAAGGCGCGAAGCCGGCAATTTGCAGCGGTTGCCACTCGAAGGTATCGCCACGGGACGAAGCACGTTTCGTATTTCGTAAACCGGCCTCCCCCAGCCAGTT
>DATAOU010000197.1:0-3415 GCA_036265575.1 Pyrinomonadaceae bacterium | reverse complement strand
ACAGAAACAGCGACCCTGCGGCGCCGTGTTCGGGTCTAGCTTCCAACGTCTCTACCAGATTACTGAGCCAACCGGGCTGCACTTCCGTGTCATTATTCAGGAAAAGAAAATACCTGCCGCGAGCAGCGGCCGCGCCTTGATTGCAGGCATCAACAAAGCCGCGATTCTCTTCGTTCCTGATCACTCGAACTATGTTGGCAAAGTGAGCAAGGACTTCGGCAGTGCGATCGCTGGAGGCGTTGTCCACCACGACGATTTCATTGCTGCTCAGGTCGACTTCCCGCAGAAGGGAATTAAGGCACTGCCAGGTGAACTCGGCTTTGTTGAAAACAGGAATGATGATTGATGTTGTAATCGCCGCAGCGCTGTTAGCCGCGCAAGGCGCTGGCGGCCTGGCAACAGAATTCAAATCTCCCATTGCGATCGCCGGCGTATCCCAGGAAAAACCCTTTGCCTTCACACCAAACGGATCGATTCCCAGCCGCTCAGACGCGGCATTGGCTGCACGCCAGGCGAAGCGTCCCGGGAATCGCGCGACTTTCCCCGCTGTTCTCGTCGTGTCCGCATAAACAGTGCGTAAAAAAAGTTTGGAAGAGAGGGATAGCCGTTTTCCCAACGCCTGCTTGATGTATTTAAGAGGTGAACTCAAGAATTTAACCGGGGAGCAAATTAGCCGCGGGTTTAAGCGGATTCGCGCGGATTCAGAATGCGAGACCGGAAGAAAAAGGCCGCGACATTCCCTTTATAACTCCTCGAAATCGTGTTCGCCTTCATCCGCGTATCTCCGCGTGAATCCGCGGCAAAAACCTGCTTACCTTGGTTGCTTAGCATTGTCGCAGCAGGTTCCTAATTACCTGTACGCGTGGTTTCCCATTCCAACAGCGGCGCGATTACGCCGACCCTGTTGTGACGCTCGGCCTGCGTGTCGTCTTTGGGTTCAAAGACGTCGAACTGGAGAGCGTCATCAGCCGCAAAGACGACGCGGTCGTTGGCAATATCAACACCGATCGTTCCCAGATATGAGCCGGTTTTCAGCAGACCACCGGGCACTTCTATTTTGCTGACGAAGCGACCAGTCTGCCGAGTGATCGCCTCAGGCGTGGGAATGTCATAGTCGGAAGTGGTAAAAACCAGTTCACCTTTGCTGTTTCGCAAGATTAAAAAGAAGCGAGAACCGCGAATGGCGCGTTTGACATCGTACTCGAGCTTCAAAGAAAAAGGATCGCGACAACTAACGACGCTGGTTGCTTCACCCGCCTGCTCAACCGCGACGCTGTTCAACTCGATCTCGCCGCCGGTTGCATTGTCTACCGGAACCCAGTTGATCGGCGAGTAAAGTTTGTTTGCGCTGTCGAGATAGTATCGCGTCACCTCTTCGGTTGGTCCAGATTTTAAAATCGAGCCTTCGTTGAGCAGGATCACGCGCTGGCAGAGCGCGTTGACAGCGCTTATGTCGTGACTGACAAAGAGAACTGTGCGGCCATGTTTCGCAACCTCGTTCATCTTGCCGAGACACTTTTTCTGGAAGGCGAAATCGCCTACCGCCAAAACTTCATCGATGATCAATATCTCCGGCTCGAGGTGAGCGGCGACGGCGAAAGCCAGACGCACGATCATTCCCGATGAATATCGCTTCACCGGCGTATCCAGGAATGCTTCAGTTTCAGCGAACGCGACAATCTCATCAAACTTCGCTTCAATCTCTCGTTTACTCATGCCGAGAATCGCGCCATTAAGAAAGATGTTTTCCCGGCCGGTAAGCTCGGAATGAAACCCTGTTCCCACCTCCAGTAAGCTGCCCACGCGCCCACGCAATTCGACATGTCCTTTTGTCGGTTTGGTAATCCGCGCAAGAATCTTCAGCAGCGTCGATTTGCCGGCGCCATTGCGCCCTATGATCCCGATCACCTCGCCTGGAGCTACTTTAAAGCTGACATCGCGCAAGGCCCAGATGGTTTCTTTCGAGTTCGTCTTTCCGTTGCGCAGACGGTGAAGCGGTGCACGCACGCTGGCGGCAATCGAGTCGCGCAGGCTCTGGTGACCGCGCAGTGTCCCCAGGCGATAACGCTTACTGAGATTCTCAACGGTGATGCTGGGTTCCATTAGTCGCTAAAAGGAAGCACGGCGAGTCTAGCCAGCGTGATTAGTCGCGTCAACCAAGGGTTATGGTATCGTTTTGCCCGCACGAGTTACGGACCGGAGCGAACCTAATGGTCAAAAAGCCTCTGGATGCTGCTAAGTTCAATACCGATAAAGCCGAGCATCCGCACTATCTTCGCAGATACGAAGAGCATTTCCAGCCGCTCGTAAACGACGAGGTCAAACTCCTGGAACTTGGCGTCTATAAAGGAGGTTCATTGCTTCTGTGGCGCGATTACTTCGCGAGAGGAATCATTGTCGGACTGGACTTGAATTCGGTAGAGGTATCGGACGAATCGGGACGAATCCGCGTATACCAGGGCCAGCAACAAGACACTGCTTTATTGGACCGGATAGCAAAAGAAAACGCGCCGACAGGATTCGATATCATTATCGACGACTGTTCGCACATTGGGGAACTGACGCGCATTAGTTTCTGGCACTTGTTTGATAATCACCTCAAGCCGGGTGGCATATACGTCATCGAAGACTGGTCGACGGGCTACTGGGACTCGTTTTTCGATGGCGCCGCTTTTAGTTATTCACCAAATCTGGATTTTAGTTCGGGGGGCTTCAAGTTCAGATCCAAACTCGTGCATCTGCAACGGAGCGCTCCCTTCCTGAACGGTATGCTCAAATATGCGAAACGCTTATTGAATCGCCGGCAGTTTCACAGCCATAACTATGGGCTGGTGGGTTTCGTGAAGGAGCTGGTGGACGAATGCGGCATGGCTGACATCACTCGCGCCGATCTGGGGACGCCGCCCTACCGTCCCTCAAAATTCAAACACATGAAGATTGCGCCGGGGCAAGTATTCATCGTGAAGGCGTAGCTCTCTGTGCGTCCTTTGTGATCTCTGTGTCTCTGTGGTGGAAGTTTGCTTTGTAGACTCACCACACAGAGACCGGACCACAAGGTATCGCCCGGGGAACGGCCGGCCTGTTGAATGCCGGGCTACAGCCTCCCATAACGCTCGAAAGTTTTCTTTTGCCGGTAGCGCGCCCGCCCGCGCATAAACGAATTCGGAATTAACAGGCGCAGGAGCAGCTTAGCGCTGACGCGAGCTGATCGGACCCCACGCAGGTTATTCGTTATCAACTGCAAGGCCTTGGACTTTTGTCCCACGCGCAAAAAATCTTCTGCGCGGTTGAAGCGGGTGGTCCTTTGCAGCCGTTCAATCTCTTGTTCGGAAAATCCAAGTCTTAAGGCTGCGTCGCGCTGCGCCCGCAACTGCTCTTCGAGCATCAAGCTTTGGTTCCCACTAACATTCGACCC
>DATAOU010000196.1:0-8373 GCA_036265575.1 Pyrinomonadaceae bacterium | reverse complement strand
CAATCTTATCCGACGTGCGCGAACGCTGTTGCGCTTCATAGGTCAGCGAGCGCGAAGAATTCCTGGCCCATGTCAGCAGGTGATGCTTTTGCAGAGTTCGCACTCGCTCCTGACCTGCCTTGACGGCCATACGCTTGTCGCTCGGCAGATTATTTGCTTTGAGGGCTTCATCAGTCGTTGCCAGATACTCCTGGCAGAGTTGAAACACCTCGAAATGAGACTCGGCGCTCGCAGCGCTATCGGCTTCTTCGGATCGCTTCTGAATAACCCGCGCCGCTGCCGACAATACCGATGACGTGCGAGTCTTGCCTGATGACGAATGCTTGTGTTCGCCGCTGGAACGTAGCGATGGATCGCCGCCCTGTTCGAGCAGGTACTTGGTCCAGGCGCGGCGCATAACTACCTCGCGCGCCGACAACGCAACCAACAAAACAACACTCGCAGCCAGTCCGGCGGGAATCCATGGCGCTTCGTCACCGCCGCTGATCAGCATCCACCACAATCCAAAGAATAACGCGAGGGCTGCAACAAAGGCACCGGCAAGGTACCCGGCACTCGACGGCATGCGCGCCCGCGACGGGCGACGGCGGGAATTTTCAGTCCCGCTATGCGCGTGAGAGCGGGGCCCTCTTGCAAAGAAATCGTCTGCTGAGTTGTTGCCCAAATTCGTTACTCTTCAAGAGGTATAACTAAACTGTTATCGCAAACTTAACAGGGATGACTACGGCAATTATCATCGAAAGCGCAGTCCGGGCCGCCGGCACTGCTGAATAAAGCATAATAGTCGGCTTTTTACTCGCACGGTGTCAATATATGATGACGGCCAAATAAAAGACACCGCATCTTTGTTTAGGAAAGCAGAGTGGAAAAACTTATGGACCGAGAATTTGCGCAAAAAAACCTATTCATTACCGGCGCCACTTCTGGAATTGGTAAAGCTACCGCCTTACGTTTTGCCCAAGCAGGCGCGAACGTAGCCGCCGTCGGCCGTAATGAAACTGAGCTCAACACCCTCGATCAGGAGCTGCGTAGTTTGGAAGTTCGTTGTGTGATGATATCAGCCGATCTTGCTCGGGATGATTCGGCGGACGTTGCCCTGGCTAAGGCAACCGATGCCCTTGGCGGTATAGACATTTTAGTAAATGCCGCCGGGCACATTTCCAACGGCACGATTGAAAACACCGCCACCGAAGCATGGGACGCGATGCTCAATATTAATTTGCGCTCTGTTTTTCGGCTGATGCAAAAAGCGCTGCCCAGTTTGATCGAACGACGCGGCAACATCGTCAATGTTTCCAGCGTGACTGGTTTGCGCGCATTTCCCGGTGTCCTTGCCTACTGTGTTTCCAAGGCGGGTTTGGACCAGTTGACGCGTTGCGCTGCGCTTGAGCTGGCGGCTAAGGGAGTTCGCGTGAACGCGGTAAATCCCGGTGTGGTGGTAACCGAAATACATAAGCGCGGCGGCATGAACAACGAGCAATACGAGGCTTTTCTTGAGCACTCCAAAAGCACGCATCCGCTCGGAAGGGTCGGTAAGCCCGAGGAAATTGCCGACCTAATCGCGTTCCTGGCATCGGACCGCGCTTCCTGGATCACCGGCGCGACCTACTCAATCGATGGCGGCCGCGCTCAGACTTGCGCGCGCTGACCGGCTGGCGCAACCAAAAAGCTCGCGCTAAAAACCCTGTCTGTATATACTCTGCCGAAATTAATTCGTCGTTAGGTCAGCGAACCTGAACTGATAAGAGTCTTTTTAGAAGTCGGCCACAACTACTTCACCAGCTTGCAGTCTGAATTGAAACTCAGGAAGGACTATTCTAATGATGAATGATCCGCGCGCCGTGGCTGCTGCAAGTCCAGCTGCGCCTGTTCGTTTGAAGCCCAACACCAGCAAAAGCGTCATCAAGATAATCTTCGCGATCACGGCAGCCCTGGTCGCGCTGCTACTGGGCCTGATCGTCCTGCTCTTGATCGGTGTAGAGACGGGTGTGGTGCCGTTATTAATTGGACTGATTTCGGCAACCTTGCCGGTGCCGCTCTATTTGATGCTGGTGCTGTGGATTGATCGCTACGAGGCCGAACCGTTATGGATGTTGGCCACTGCATTTTTCTGGGGTGCGCTGGTAGCGGTGTTCTTTGCTTATCTAATCAACACCGCCAGCGGTCTGATAGTCACAGGTCTAACTAACGATGTGCGCGCCGGCGCGGCGTTCGGAGCTGTCATCTCCGCACCAATCGTCGAAGAAAGTGCCAAGGCTTTAATCCTCTTCATCTTTTTCTTTGCCAAGAAAGATGAATTTGACGGCGTCATCGATGGCATTGTTTACGCCGCCATGGTCGGCCTTGGTTTTGCGATGACAGAAAACATCCAGTACTACGGTCGCGCGGTAATGCAGGCAGGCGGCGAGGGACTGACGGTCGTTTTTATCATTCGCGGCGCGCTGGCGCCTTTCTCCCATCCAATGTTTACGAGCCTGACCGGCATTGGTCTCGGCCTGGCGCGGCTATCCAGAAACACGTTGGTAAAAATCATCGCGCCTATCTTCGGTCTGGCCGCAGCGATCTCCATGCACAGTATCTGGAATGGTTCGGCAGTTATTTTTGGCGCCGGCGGTTTCATACTCGCCTACATTCTGATCATGGTGCCCTCGTTTTTCATCATGTTCGTGGTCATTGCACTCGCACTCTGGCGCGAAGGTAAAGTCGTGCGCGAGTATCTAACTCCCGATTTTCAAAGTGGCCTGATTAACCAACAGGAATTTAATCAACTGGGATCAATTTTTGGCCGCATGGGTGCGGCTTACGGCGCTTTTTCTCGCGGTGGCTTTCGCGGTTGGCAAACTTGCCGTCAATTGAACCAAACCGCGAGCGAACTCGCGTTTCACCGCGCTCGTTTGGCGCGCGGTATTGCCATCAGGGATGCAGCCGAACGCGAAGCTGCGTATCGTCTGGCTATGGAAGATTTGCTAAGACAATTACGCGCCGCCGGTAAATGAGCCTGAACACAAAGTACATCCGTTTTTGCTGTCGTTGCCTTATACTAGCTGGATACTAACTGTGCGGTTGCAGTTGCGCCGCGAACAAAGCCCCCGTGAAAATTCAACTCTTACCCAGCACATTTGACGACCAGGGCCAAGCAACCCTCGAACAGCGTCTCACGTGTTTCCTTATCGACGAGCGTGTGGCCGTCGATGCCGGCAGCATTGCGCTGGCATTAAATGCGGAACAACGAGAGAACGTGCGCGACATTATCGTGACCCATCCGCACATGGATCACATTGCCAGCCTGCCAATCTTCATTGACGACCTGTTCCCCGTCCTCAAGCAGCCGATCCGGGTCTACGCAACTCCGGAAGTCATCGAGCTGTTGGAACGCGACATATTTAATTGGAATGTGTACCCGCGTTTCTCAGAATTGAAAAACGACTTTGGTCCGGTCATGGAGTACGTACCCATTCCCGCAGGCAAGGAATTTAAGGTGGCCCATCTGACCGTCACCGCGGTCGCGGTTAATCATATTGTGCCAACCATAGGATTGATGGTTTCAGATGGCAGCAGCACTGTGGCTTTCAGTTCCGACACCGCCGAGACTGAAGAATTCTGGACACTCGTCAATGGGTCGCCGCGCATGAATGCAATCTTGATTGAAGCATCTTTTCCCGACTCAATGGCCGAACTCGCCGAGGTCACGCGCCATTTCACGCCTGCTTCGTTGGGACGAGAGCTCGGCAAACTAACTCACAACGGTCTGGATATTCTGGCCGTGCACATCAAGCCTTCATATCGTCAGGCAGTAATTGACGAACTCTATGCTTTGAAGATCAAAGGCCTCGGCGTGATGGAGCCGGGCCGAAACTACAACTGGTAGGTTATTACTTAGTGGCGGTAGTAGGGCCTAGACAGCCTCAAATTCGTTCCGTGCATGTTCGCCGGCGACTTCATGTAAGGTGACACGGCCACTCGGCAACAGGTCCTTAACGCGCGCCGTGCGGGCCTCGCGATCGCGGCCGGGCATCAATTCCCCTCTAAACGTAACGGTCATTCCTGGACGCGCCCAAACATTCGCGGAGTTTCCCGCTGTGCGGCGTGGCTTTGATTTCATTTTTTTCTTCCTGCCAACGTAGGCGCCGGCGGCGCCAACTGCTCCAGCAGCCAGCGCCAGCCCACCCAGCACACGCTTGGTACTCTTTCTCATTGATTCAGATTAATGCGACGCCGGCTCGCACAACGGATCTAAGCGCGCGGTAATCGTCGGCAGTCCGCTCAACGCTTTCTCCGCGTTCATTTGCGTGAAGTGTGCCCACTCGGGGGGAACATTCGCCTCCGCGAAGATCGCCTCAACCGGACATTCCGGAACACAGGCATCGCAGTCGATGCAGGTTTCCGGATTGATGTGCAGCATGTCGTCATCAAGATGAAAAGCTTCGACCGGACAGACAAGCGCGCAGTCAGTGTAACGACAGTTCACGCAAGGTTCAGCAACCACGTACGTCATTCAGCAATGACCTCCTAGTTGGACGGACATTCCTGTGCGTCCTTCTTATTGAATCGCACAATATATTAAGCACGAAACAGAAACTTTTGAAAGATGAGAAGGGAAACATCCGCAGATTACACAGATTCCACAGATTCAGAACGAGACGTTCGCGTGAACCAGGAAGAATCGTTTTACTCAATCTGTGTAATCGGCGTAACCTGCGGATAAGTGGTCTTAGCGCTGGACGTGAACTCGCGTAGCTACGCGACAGCGCCTCCTATTCACGATTCACGATTTACGATTTACGTATTTATTCCGGCTCATGCCAGGTGTGCACCGGTTTGCCCTTGGAAAAATCGTAGAACACGAAATCGACATCTGCCAGCATCTTTGCCAGCAGAATGATCTGACCGGTGTGCATCGAGAAATGTTCGGTCACATGAAGAATGGCTGCCAATGCGGTCGTCATCGTTCCCTGAATCTGAAACTGTTCGAGTAGCCGTTCAGCATTAAAACTTTCGAGCGTGTGATCGAAGTCGCTGACCGCTCTCCTGATGTGGGCCCGCAATTCGTCGCGCGGAACAATCCGTCGTTCGGCAAACTCGGCATCGCGCTCGCGTTGGTCAGCTTCACCACCCAGCCCGGACACTATCCACTGACGCACATTGCCCGCGAGGTGCAGGATAAGATTTCCAATGCTGTTCGAATTGTCATTCGCGCGCCACCAAACTTGCTCATCGGACAGCCTTTCCAGGCTGCGCTCAATCTTGGGCAGGTACTCGTCACGCAGAAGGTAACGGGACTGAGAAATGAACTCGGCGGAAACTCCTGGAGCTGTCTCGGCTGGTGCTGTCATGGTTTAGAAGCTTTCCGGCATGCGTGCCTGAAATAACTAACTGGCATCCTCGTCAACAATGGATTCGGGCTTCTGTTTGTGTTTTGCTTTCCTGCCGGCCGGTCGTGCCTTCTCTTCCGGCTTTGCGTGACTTAGAGGATGGCCCGGCGGAGCCGAAGGTTTTCTAATACTGTCAAAAATTACGCCGGCTGTTGGGGACTTTTTCTTTTGAGATGTTTTCTTCGGCATAAAGCCGCGGGCCTCGTTGTGAAGATTCATGTGCTCGGCGCGGATGCTATCGCCGCCATCGGGTGCTGTCAATGGTGCACTTGCAGTAGCGTAAACTTTAGTCTGTGCCGGTAGCATAGACTTTAGTCTGTGCAAGTAGCATAGACCTTAGTCTGTGCCGGTAGCATAGACTTTAGTCTGTGCCGGTAGCATAGATCTTCAATATCTGATTCCTAATCAAGCCACAGACTAAAGTCTATGCTACTTGACTAAGCCTCGCTGGGGCGTGGATCTTTCCTGAGCAGGGTTTTGATGGCGTGGGCAGTTTCCAATCGGCGTTTTTGCTGTACTTCGTTAACCCAATTGGTCACTGTTTGGACGATTTCACGCGCGGTATCACGCGGTACGTTCTTCTTCGGCTCCGCCTTCGTGCGTTGCTTGCGGTCCTCTTTTTTCACTATTCGAATGGTCTTTTTTTCGGACATTTCCGCTAACCTTTGATATTTCCTTTTAAAAACTGCTGTTTTCTATAAAACGATTTTTACCGAAGAGAGTTCCCGATAATTCGTTTTGCCTCGTTAGAACCCTTAATCCTCATCGGCTTGCACTATGACTAGCAAAACACAAGCCACACTCTGGCAGATGGGCTAGCTTAAGTCGAACACTGCGTTCTAATGCTCCGCTTTAGAACCTAGCAATGATCCGTCGGCCGTTGGTGCGACTTCAAAAAGTACATTCCTCAGCCGGCGTGTACGGCTTATCCAATTTCATTTCACTTTTGACCGTTGCCTTAGTCTGTCGCGTCTCCATATCCAGCTGCCAAATCTTTTTCTGCGTCGTATAAATCAATACGCATAATCCCACTACAGCGCCGGCATTGACCCACTTCAATCCGCTAATCATATGTTTCGTACCAAATTTGATCAGGAGTGCGTTTACTATAATCAGCGCCAACCGAAATTCCGTCGGCCCGAACTTCAGGTGGCTGATTTTCAGTTTATCCATCGCGGAAAATGCCAGGAATGTGCTGAAGTCAAAAGCTGCAAACAGCGCCAACATCAACAGCAGTTGAAAACGCGAACGCTCGGGCAGAATGAACGCATAGCCGATCAGGATTGAGCAGAGGAAGAAATAGTCCAGCAGGTGATCCATGTAATAACCCCAGCGGACCAATCCTGTGTTGCGATACTTTCCGACCTTGCCGTCATAGTGATCGGTTACCCACTGCAGAAAGATCATCAAGGACACCAGCCACAGCCAGCGAAGATTTCGTGCCGCCAGCGCGCTGAACACCAGGATCAGCAGTGACCAAACGAGCGTCAGCATCGTCAAGTGCTGTGTCTCGAGCCAGCTCGGGATGCGCGGGATGACAAGTGGCGCCAACCGCCGCTCGAGCGGTGAAAGGAATGAATTATTTATTTTATGCGCACCCGCAAACTCTTTTGTTTCGATCATGATGCACCTCTGCCGAATTGTTCCGGCACTGGTAGAGCAAGGTTCAGGCCACCATATGATGAGATCCAGGCTGACGTTCCAGGCGTTTCTGTTGAGGTTTTTAGGCGCTTTCAGACGCCGCCCTGCGAAGGAATTCTTCCGCTATGTCATTAGACGGATTTTTGTGACAGGCACTTCGCTCAGATGAAAACTACTGATTGCGAGCTGGGAATATCAAAACGGCGGCGACAGCGCTTGCAGGCGAGCATATCGTCGATGCGTACCATGTAGTCGCGGGACTTTTGAAAGCGCGCGCGGTCCTGTTCATTAGCGCCACGCGGGGCCTGCTGTTTCTTTGTACGCCTGAGCCAGCGAACTTCATATTCCGTGCGCTCGCGACAGTGAGGACAACTGAAGGTGGCCTTTTTCAATTCCTGCTTTTCGTTAAAGAAATCTTGTTCGTTCATTTTATTATCATTAGTAGCATAGACTTTAGTCTGTGCTCTTCAGGGAAGGCACAGATTAAATCTACATGCCTCTATTGTGGCACAGACTGTAGTGCTTTCCCACACCGGCACAGACTAAAGTCTATGCTACTAAAGTCCATGCTACTTATCGCTCACCCAATTCTCGCAAATACCGAAAACTGTAAATCCCGGTTTCGTGGCCATCGCTCCAACGAAAGTTTAGCGCATACCGACCCACAACACTGAGAGCTGCAATCGTCAATTCATCCGAAATAGATTCGGGTTGCAACACGCGCTGTCCGGTCCACTCGTTCACGCACTGCGCGCAGGGACAGTGGCGGCGCAACTCGGCTGCGGTGTATACGCAAACGCAATCATCAGCCCAGGTAATACGCAGGCCCGCGTCGCCTTCCTGTTTGATCTCGCGCGGCTCGATGGCCGGACCGCGTCGTTCTGCAGTCTCAATCATGCCGGTTCACTCGCCTCGCGCACTGCCCTGGCTACTGCCTCGGCCGTGATCTTAAAGTGCGAAGCGTTCCAAAACACCTGACCTTTGCGCAAAACAATCACTTGCGGCGATTCGTGCGTCACGCCAAAGCGGCTTGCAACCGCGCTCGAAAGTCCCCGCGCGTTCTGAATTTCAATTAGCGCCACGCCACCCTCGTATTGCTCCATTTGATCGTAGGCGGCGGAGCTTATGGGGCAGGTCAAACTGTGTTTGAAGATGACCAGCGGCCGCTCGCCGTAACTCTCGATCAGAGCATCGAGCGCCTCTGAATCCTGAACTCTCTTGAAATGATTATCCATTGTTACCCCGAACCTTGATAGTAGCCGATCGATTTAGTTCATACAAAGGCGGGAAGAATCCGCAGATTACGCAGATTTCACAGATTACGGTAAGAAAATAATCCACTTGGCTTTGTAGAACTGCT
>DATAOU010000195.1:0-14039 GCA_036265575.1 Pyrinomonadaceae bacterium | reverse complement strand
TCCTTCGCTTCATTTATTTCCCGTCGATACAAAACGCCAACTGCGCCTTCCGGACCCATCACTGCGATCTCCGCTGAGGGCCACGCAAAATTCACGTCAGTGCGAATGTGTTTTGAAGCCATGACGCAATAGGCCCCGCCGTATGCTTTCCTGGTGATAACAGTCAGCTTTGGCACAGTCGCTTCGGCAAACGCGTAAAGCAATTTCGCGCCGTGACGGATGATGCCGCCGTGCTCCTGCGAAATACCCGGTAGAAAACCAGGTACGTCTTCAAAAACAATTAGTGGCACATTAAAGCAGTCGCAGAAACGCACGAACCGCGCGCCTTTTACCGAAGCATCTATGTCCAGCACGCCGGCCAGAAACGCAGGTTGATTCGCAACAATGCCGACCGGCCGGCCATCGAGCCGCGCAAAGCCGACGCAGATGTTTGGTGCGTGATGCTGCTGCACTTCGAAGAAGTAACCATCGTCGACAACCGCCGAAATCACTTCGCGAATGTCGTACGGTTGATTCGACGCTTCCGGCACGATCGTGTTGAGTTTCGGCTCAGTGCGGTCGGGCGAATCGGTTGGGACAACTCGCGGGGCGTCGTCAAGATTGTTTGCAGGGAGGAACGACAGCAGCTCGCGCACCATTTGCAGTGCATGTTCGTCCGAGTCGGCCGCGAAGTGTGCAACGCCGGAGATGCGATTGTGTGTCATCGCGCCGCCGAGTTCTTCCTTGGTCACGTCCTGATGCGTCACCGTCTTGATAACATCCGGACCGGTGATGAACATGTACGACGTGTCCTTAACCATGATGTTAAAGTCGGTGATTGCCGGACTGTAAACCGCCCCGCCGGCGCAGGGGCCCAAGATGCAACTGATTTGCGGCACCACGCCGCTGGCCAGCGTGTTGCGCAGAAAGATGTCCGCATACCCGCCGAGACTAACGACGCCTTCCTGAATGCGCGCACCGCCTGAATCATTCAGTCCAACGATGGGCGCACCGACCTTCATCGCCAGGTCCATCACCTTACAGATCTTCTCGGCATGGGTTTCGGAAAGAGAGCCGCCAAAAACGGTAAAGTCCTGAGCAAACACAAAAACATTGCGGCCATCGATCAAGCCGTGACCGGTCACTACGCCATCGCCGGGATAGAGCTGCTCGTCCATGCCAAAATCTTTTGAGCGATGGACCACCAGTTTGTCGAATTCTTCAAAGCTGCCGTCATCCAGCAGGAACTCAATGCGCTCGCGGGCCGTCAGTTTCTTTGCGGCGTGTTGCTTCTCAACGCGTGCTGCGCCACCGCCGGCTTCCGCTTTCTGTGAGCGCTCTTTTAGCTGCTCGAGCTTCGACTTGGATTGCTTTGGTTGTTGTTTAGAAGCCATAAAGAACTCTAGTCGACGAAAGGGAACTGCCGGGTTTGAATCAGCCCGAGCACCTCGTCCATTGCTTGCTGCGCATGCTGCCGTATCTCGCCGGCACGCCCATAGGCTTTGCAATTCCTCTCAAAGTCATCAACGTCCAGGATTTGATAGGAGAAGTCAGGCGCCACCAAAATATCCAGATCCAGATCTACGTAACTCAAGGTCCGGCCATCAAAACTCGGCGGCACGCTAATGTTGCAGTAATAGTTTCTCAGTTCGCCGTTCGGCTGTGAAAAGCGAAAGACATTGTACCAGCGTTCCATCCAGTAGTACTCGACGCTGCGCGTGCCGGCCGCAATGGTCCCGATGAGATCGTGTTCGATGTCGGAAGCAAAGATTCCGTCGAGCACTAATAACGGACCGTCCTGACTTACCAGCTCAGCGTTCCAGGTCCGGTGCGGCTTGCCGTCGAGTTTAAATGTCTTGACCTTAATCAAAAGCGTCGAAACTACTTTCTTCCGCTCTTACGCCAGTCGGCAAGAAATTGCGCCTGCCCTTTGTCAGTCAACGGATGATTGAACAACTGGTCGATAACTTTGAACGGGATGGTGGCGATGTCGGCGCCCATGCGAGCCGCTTCAATGACATGAATGGGACTACGCATGCTGGCGGCGAGCACTTCAGTCTTCCATGAATAATTTCGGTAAATATCGATGATGTCCTGAAGCAGCACCAAACCATTCTCGCCAATGTCATCGAGCCGTCCGATAAAGGGACTGATGAACGACGCGCCGGCTTTAGCGGCCATGATCGCTTGAGCGGCCGAGAAGCAAAGCGTAACGTTGACCTTGATGCCCTCGCTCGATAACTGTTTGGTGGCCTTCAGTCCCGCGCGCGTCAACGGGCACTTGATAACAACGTTAGGCGCGATCTTCGCGTACTCGCGACCTTGTTCCAGCATGCCTTCTGTTTCTTCGCTGGTGCATTCGGCGGATACGGGCCCGCTCACAATTTTGCAAATCGCGGCAATGTGTTCCTTGAAATCTACGTCGCCCTCCTTCGCGATCAAGCTGGGGTTTGTAGTTACGCCATCAGCGATGCCGAAAGCGGCGGCTTCGCGAATCTCATCAAGGTTTGCTGTATCGAGAAAAAACTTCATAAGAACCTCCGTTGTATTAATGCTCGTAGCGTAGCGGGACCGAAGGGGAACTCGCGGGGGTTGATTTTCGATTTCTCGGTGTGTCCTCTATGTTCTTTGTGACTGTGTGGTGAGTTTCAGAACTCTCCACCCCGGAGACACAGAGAGCACAAAGGACACGCAGAAATCCGACAAAACCCTTACGCGCTCAATTCCACCTCTAACTGACTATGTTCTGCAAAATCCCGATGCAATCGATTTCCACTTCCACTGTATCACCTGGACTCAAGCGTGAAACGCCTGCGGGCGTGCCGGTAACAATTAAATCTCCAGGTAACAGCGTCATGATATTGGCGATGTAGCGAATTAGAAAGGGAACTGAAAACGCCATGTCGGCCGTGCGCCCACTTTGCTTTTCGACTCCGTTGACGCGAGTCTTAACCGAAAGTTTCAAAGGATCCAGCTCTGTTTCAATCCATGGACCAACGGGACAAAACGTATCGAAAGACTTCGCGCGCGTGAATTGTACATCCTTGCGCTGCAGGTCGCGCGCGGTCACGTCGTTGACGCAGGTATAACCCAAAACATAACCAAGCGGGTCGTCGTCCTCAGCAAGACGGTGCGCCTGTTTTGCGATTACCACTCCCAACTCGCCTTCATGCTCCACCTGCGCCGATTCAGGCGGCAACTGAATGGAGTCACCATTGCCGATAACCGCGGAAGGCGCTTTGAGAAACAGCAAGGGCTCGTCGGGCATTTTGTTTCCCAGCTCCGCGGCGTGCTCGCGATAATTGCGCCCGACACAAACGATTTTGGAAGGCGTGACTGGCGATAAAAGCTTGGCAGCGAAGTTAATCGGCTGACCTTTAGGCGCACCTGGCACCAGTTCGACGGTTGCAGCCTCCGAGCCAAGGATTACATCGCCATCGACTATTCCAAATTGGGCAACCGATGACTCGGGACTCGTAAAGCGACAGATACGCATAGATGATTGTTCGCACTTCGTGCTCAGTGCGGGCGAGACGCCCGTGATCCCAGTGCTCATTGCGGGCGGGACGCCCGCGCTCCGAGTGTTACGGCACTACCTCGGACACCACTTCAGATTCCGAACTAACATTGCCCGCCTGGTCAACCGCGGTCAGGTAATAGTAATAGCGTTTACCCGACTCGACCTTTTCGTCCTGGAAGGTGGTTCGCGTCAGTAGCGCGCCATTAAGTTTGGTCCATTGGCTCTTGGGCATATCCGGATCGGTTGAGCGGAAAATGTTATAGCCCGCAACGTCTGCTTCCGGATTTGCGGGGAAGAATATTGAGAGTCGCCCCGGGGCTGCCGCGACCGTTATGGAAGTTGGAGCAGAAGGCGGAAACACATCCTTTGGTGAAACGGTGATGGAATTCGAATTTAAACTTTCAACCTGCCCGCCTTCTGTGCCCAGCGAAACAGAGCGCACCAGGTAGCGATACGTTTCGCCAAATTTGAAGTTTTGATCGACGTATCGGGTTCCAGTAACGAGCGCCGTGTTGACAGGCGCTGGATTTACTTCATTGTCTGTTTCCGCAACTCGATAAACGTTGTAGCCAAGTAGATTCACAGGCGTCGAGCCATCAATATTCGCGGTTGGAGGTTCCCAGGAAATTGAAATAGAGTCTTCGCTGATTTCTTTTCCCGTCGCGATCAGCGTGGGCGGCTTGGCAATTCGCGCCGCCGGCTCGAGTAATAGAAAGTTTGAGAAGGCGGCCCGCTGGCCCGCTGCGTTCACATACCGGACGGCGTAACGGAGCCGCGCCGGTTCACCGGCCAGTTCCAGGTTATCGGTATAGCTAAGCGAGTCACCCGCGTTCTTGATCTCGTCGTAGGTAACCGAACCAATGAGCGTCGATCTGGCAGCGAATTCGTCTTCGGTCAAAGCAAGCGGCGCGCGCGGCTTTTCAGCCAACCGGTAAACATCTATGCGGCGAATGCTTTGCACGCTCGCATCCGGCGCATTCCGGCGCGGCGCCGGCCAGCTGAGGATCACCTGATTACCGCGTTGAATCCCGGAAAGAGATTCCGTGCGCTGTTGCACTCGTTCAGTCGGCGGCACCGGAGGGCTGCGCTTCCCGCAGGCAGCTCCAAAACCCAGCAGCAGCACAACCAACATTGAAATTTGAAGTAGGGAATTGGTTTTCACAGAATGTAGCGGCTGAGGTCCTGGTCCTTAACAGTTTCCGCGAGCATTGTTTCAACATAGGCCGCATCGATCCGCTGGTGCTTTGGCTGGAGATCGGGCCCTTCAAAGCTGATGTCTTCGAGCAACTTCTCCATGATTGTCTGCAAGCGGCGCGCCCCAATGTTCTCGGTGTTTTCGTTGACGCGCGCTGCAAAGTTGGCAATCGAATCGATAGCGTCGTCAGTAAACTCGATAATTACTTCTTCGGTTGCCATCATCGCCTGGTACTGCTTTATCAACGCGTTCTTCGGCTCCGTCAGAATTCGTTTGAAGTCATCGACCGTCAGGGATTCCAATTCCACGCGAATCGGAAAACGACCCTGCAACTCGGGGATGAGATCGGCCGGCTTAGAAACATGAAAAGCACCGGCCGCGATAAACAGGATATGGTCTGTCCTTACCATTCCATAGCGCGAATTCACCGTGGTGCCTTCAACGATCGGCAGAATGTCGCGCTGAACGCCCTCGCGCGAAACGTCCGGACCGTGGCCCGATTCGCGCCCGGCAATCTTGTCGATCTCATCCAGAAAAATAATTCCTGACTGCTCGACACGTTCGATAGCGGCGCGAGCCACCTGGTCCATGTCGATCAGGCGCTCTTCCTCTTCGGCCATCAAGTGCTCAATCGCTTCATCGACTGTCATCTTCCGGTTCTTGGTGCGGCCCTGGAACATGCTGCCCAACATATCCTTCATGTTGATGCCCATCTCCTCGACACCCTGTGGGCCGGCAAGCTCAATGACGGGAAAGTTACGCTCGCGGATCTCAACCTCTACCAAACGGTTGTCCAGTTTACCGTCGCGCAATTGGGCTCGCAGTTTTTCGCGCGTCCGGCGAAAGTGTTCGTCGGGCGTCGGTTCGTTGGTTTCTAAATGCGCTGCCTGATCGTCACTGGCGGTCGAATCAAATTCATAAGTAGGGGAAGAGGTTCGCGGCGGTGGCAGCAACAAGTCGAGAATTTGCTCCTCGACATTCAACTCGGCTTTTTCAGCCACTTCGTCGATCTTTTCCTGCCGAATCATATCCACAGCGATTTCCGTCAAGTCGCGGATCATGCTTTCCACATCGCGACCTACATAACCCACCTCGGTGAATTTGGAAGCTTCGACTTTCAGAAAAGGAGAATTGGACATGCGCGCCAGCCGTCGGGCAATCTCTGTTTTGCCCACGCCGGTTGAGCCGATCATGATCATGTTTTTCGGCATTACATCCACTGCCATTTCAGGCGGCAGCTTTTGACGTCGAATACGATTGCGCAGTGCTATCGCCACCGCGCGTTTCGCATTGCGTTGGCCTACGACGTGCTTGTCCAGTTCGGCTACGATCTGACGGGGTGTCATTTCATCGAGCCGAACTTCTTCGTCCACTTCGCCTTCAAGATAAATAACCATTATTGCCTTACCGTTCTAAACAACTGCACGGCCTCGAGCCGCGAACGTCTATAACTCCTCGACCACAATATTTTGATTTGAATAGATACAAATCTCGCCGGCAATGCTTAACGCTTCGACTGCAATCTCGCGCGCTGACAGTTGTGTATGTTTTGCAAGTGCCCGCGCCGCCGCCAGCGCGTAGGAACCTCCCGAACCGATCGCCAGGACGCCATCGTCCGGAGCGATCACGTCCCCATTGCCGGACAGAAGAAAAGAAGTTTTGCTGTCGGCGACGACAAGCAAGGCTTCCAGATGGCGTAGAGCTTTGTCGGTGCGCCATTCCTTGCTCAATTCAATAGACGCGCGCTCCAAATTTCCATGGTATTGCTCAAGCTTGCTCTCGAATCGGGTCAACAGCGCAAAGGCGTCGGCAGTCGAACCGGCAAACCCTGCCAGGATGCTGTCGTTGTAAAGCCGGCGAACTTTTTTCGCGCTACTTTTCATGATGGTTTCGCCCAGCGTTACCTGGCCGTCACCAGCGAGCGCAACACGTCCTTCTTTGCGAACGAGCAGCACGGTGGTGCTGCGAATGCGGGGTTTTTGTGATGGCATTTTTGGCAAAGGTCACTATAGGAAGTCGCTCGAATGCAAGTCAAGCAAGCAGCTAAGTCGGCTGGTGTCCGATAACCTTTAGCTTGTCGTGACCCGCGACAAACTAAGTTTATCGGACACGTTTACGAGAACCCTCCTGGGCGCCCGGTAAGATCCTTTCACAGTTTTAGGCTATGATAGTTTCTGCTATGAGCATCAATGCAAATTCAGATCTGCGACGCCCGCGTGTCGGCATTACCATGCGGCTGGAACTGCACAGCGATCGGTTTTACCTCGGTCGCCATTACAGCGAAGCGGTAGAGGCTGCCGGCGCGGTGCCAGTGCACGTCAGTTTGATCCCGAAGCCGGAATACATCTCCGCGGTGATGGATTCGCTCGACGGGATTCTGCTGCCAGGGAGTGATTCCGATGTTGATCCTCTGCGCTACGGCGCACAGCCGCAGCCACAGCTTGGCAGCGTCGTACCGGTAAAGGACGAAACAGACTTGCTTGTGCTGGAGGAGATCGAACGACGCAGCCTGCCGCTATTTGCCATCTGTTTTGGCATGCAAATTTTAAATGTTTCTCGCGGCGGAACGTTGATTCAAGACATCGCTAGCCAATGTCCGGACGCGATCAAGCATGACCAGGGAGCGCCGCGCGATCGGCCATCACACTCAGTTTCACTTGCCAGGAATAGTTTGCTCGCCAGCCTGGCCAGAGCTGAGGACGCTGTGGTTAACAGTCATCATCATCAGGTGCTCGAAACTGTAGGAGAAAACCTGAAGGCTACAGCATGGGCTTCTGACGGTTTGATTGAAGCTGTCGAAGATGCTCGTTCCGATCGCTTCACTCTCGGCGTTCAATGGCATCCTGAGTTGGGTTGGGAACGGGATGAGCTTTCGCGGACTCTCTTCAGCGAGTTTGTGCGAGCTTGCGCTGTTTACCGCTCAGGCTACGTGGATTCGCTAGTTGCGTCGCAAAGCTAATCGCAGATGGAGCTTCAAGAGTTATCGCTGGCAGCACAAGTCGCCGTTGTTACCGGAGGATCGAAAGGGATCGGTCGCGCGACTGTTGAATTACTCGCGCGGCTTGGCGCGAAGGTGGTCGTTAATTATTCCAACGACAGCGTTGCCGCCGCTGAAGTTGTTGCCGCTGTCGAGTCGGTGGGAGGGGAAGCCTTCTCGTTCAAGGCAAACGTCGCGAGGTTGGATGAAGCCGAACGCTTGCTTGATGCGACACTTGAACGATTCAAACGAGTCGACATCGTTATTTGCAACGCAGGCATTTGGGAAGGCGCAGCGGTCGAGGAAATGTCCGACGTTGTGTGGGACAAGACAATGGACATAAACCTTAAGGGCGCCTGGACCGTATGTCGTGCGGCGGTTCCCATTCTAAAGAAGCAGCAGTCCGGAAAAATTGTGCTGGTGACGTCGACGGCCGGCCAAAGAGGCGAGGCTGGTTACTCGAATTACGCGGCATCAAAGGGTGGCCTAATCGCGTTCACGAAATCGCTCGCAAGTGAACTGGGAGAGTGGGGAATTAATGTCAATGCAGTGGCTCCCGGCTGGGTGGACACCGAGATGACGGAAAAAGCTCTGGGCGATCTCAACCAGCGAAAAGCGATCGCCGCGGCTATTCCGATTGGCGCGATAGCCGGGCCGACTGACATCGCCGGCCCGATCGCATTTTTGTGTACCGACTGGGCGCGACACATCACCGGAGAAATTCTGAACGTAAATGGCGGCGCCGTCCTGTGCGGCTGATGCTGAAGTTTTACTTTAACTTACGAATAGCTAACTGTTTTTAATGACTCGTAAACAGATCAAACTTGGAATTGAGAAACTACTTGAAGGTGAGGCTCCGTTCATCAAGGGAGCCCGCATTGGACTGGTGTGCAACCAGGCTTCGGTCAACCACCAGTTTATTCACGTTGCCGATCTTTTGAAACGTCACCCGGCGGTGGATTTGCGCGCCTTATTTGGTCCGCAGCATGGCATCCGTGGCGATGTGCAGGACAACATGATTGAGACTGAGCACGCAACTGATCGCGAAACCGGCTTGCCGATTTATTCGCTCTACAGCGAGACGCGCGAGCCAACTGAGAATATGGTGCGCGATATCGACCTGCTCGTTTTTGACATGCAGGACGTCGGCTGCCGCATTTACACCTTCGCGTACACGATGGCTAATTGCATGTTGGCGGCGCAAAGGTTTGGCAAAAAAGTGGTGGTGTGCGACCGGCCGAACCCAATCAACGGCCGCGCGGTCGCGGGCAATGTGCTTGAAGAAGGCCAACAGTCTTTTGTGGGCCAATACTCAATTCCCACCCGACATGGAATGACGCTCGGCGAGTTGGCAACGATGTTCAATGAGCATTTCGCAATCAAGTGTGACCTTAAGGTTGTGCCGATGGACGGGTGGGATCGCGACTGCTGGCATGACGAAACAGACGCGCCCTGGGTGATGCCATCACCAAACATGCCAACCATTGACGCGGCCACAGTCTTTCCTGGCACTGTTCATTTCGAAGGCACTCAGGTATCAGAGGGCAGGGGAACGACGCGGCCTTTTGAATTGGTTGGGGCTCCCTACATTATTTCCGAAGACTACGCGGCTGAACTAAACGACGCGAAACTGGCGGGCGTTTATTTTCGCAGTTGCATCTTTCGGCCAACCTTTCAGAAGCACGGAGGCGTAAGCTGCGAGGGCGTGCAGGTTCACGTTACTGATCGAAACAGCTTTGAACCGGTAGTGACTGGTCTGACCATGGTTAAGGTAGCGCATGACATGTACCCCGATCAGTTTCGCTGGAAGGAACCACCTTACGAATACGTTTTCGATCGAAACCCCTTTGACGTGATTGCCGGAACGACGAAAGTTCGAGAGGCCTTTGAGTCGGGAACGCCGATCGCTGAACTGGAAAACAGTTGGCAGCCGCGGCTGTCAGAATTTAAGAAACTGCGTGAGCAATTTCTGCTGTACTAGACGCTGCAGTTAATGTGGACTGTTAGAGGTCGGCGCGCCGATGCTTAAAGTCGAGGCTGAACCTTCCCATCGCCGAGCGACAGCGTGATTGGATAAGGCTAAACTGAAACCCTAAAGTTGAAGATGAGCAGTTATTCGCACACAGGTTTGGAGGACGAAATTTGACCACCGCTGAAATGGAACGAGTTAGTAATCACGAGAGTGCTCCGGCGCGCGCGTGGATGATGGGGCTCGCCGGCTGGCTTGTGCCGGGCCTCGGGCATTTGCTGCAAGGCCGTTGGGTGCGTGCGTTATTGCTGGGCGCGACAGTCTGGATTTGCTTTCTCAGCGGGCTGTCGATGGGTGGGCACCTGTTTAGCGTCGGTGGCAACGAACAAGGATTGTCGGCACTGCTGCAATTGCCGCCCATGATCGCTAACCTCGGTTCCGGCGTTCTTTATATCGTCTCGTGGCTTTTCGGCGTTGGCTTCGCCGATGATCCGGCGCATGCGGCGCGCGCGACATACGAGTACGGCAACACGTTTCTACTGGTCGCCGGGTTGTTGAATTATCTTGGCATGCTTGACGCCTTTGATATCGCGGCAGGGAGGAAGGCGTGAGACACTTTTTAGTTATGACTGCCTTTGCGCTGATGGCGGCAGTGGTGTTCGGCACGGTTGCCAAGAACACGCCCCATGAGCGCCTGACCTATGGACTTAAAGTATTTCTTGAGTTCATGGCGATCGGTCTGCTTTTGAGCTGGGTTCTTTATTTCCTGCCGTTCTAGGTTCGGCCGGTAAGGTGGCGAATGGCAACAATTGAGACCGAGGCGTTGGTGCTGCGGACTTACAACTTCGGCGAGGCAGATAAGATCGTTGTTGTTCTAAGCCAGTCCGCAGGCGTCGTCCGCGGAGTCGCTAATGGTTGCCGTAAACTAAAAAGCAGATTCGGCGCCGCTCTCGAGCCTTTCACACTTATCAAACTCACCTGGTACGAAAAAGAAAACAAGGAACTCGTATCACTGCGTCATGCAGAGATCAGCAAATCGCATTTTGATCTATTGAGTCAGGCGGAAACGCTCACCGGCTTGGCGTATATGGGGGATTTGGTGATTGAGTTTTCTCCGCCGCATGAACCGAATGACCATCTCTTCCGCATGGTCAAAGCCTGTTTGGAGGCGATTGCTCAAGCGCCCGCCGACATTCAACTGGTGCTACGGTATTTTGAAATCTGGTTGTTGAAACTGCAGGGTTACCTTCCGGACGTACGTCGTTGCGGCGAGTGCCATCAGGAATTCAGTGACACGACGGGCATCTTCCTAAACCTGGATCTCGCTTTGCGCTGTCGGCGCTGCAGCCAGGGCCAGGGAAGCCCGGTCTCACGAAAGGTTCAACTTCAATTGCGAGCCACGCAAAAAGTGGCGCCTCAAGCCTTTGTTCAAGCATCACATGAGGTTCCGGAAACAGTGCGCCGGGAACTCGCGATCTTTACGCAACAACTCCTGGGCCGAGTGCTCGAAAAACAACCAAGGCTGCGCTCAACTTTTCAGTCGTCCGCCGCGTCGTGAATTCAGACCCTATCGATAATGTCAGTCCGAAAGCTAATAACTAAGTCTGTGGTTCTTGAAGCGATACCTTATGTATTGCTTTCGGCAGTACTTCTGACTGCGATCCTCTTCACGCAGCAAGCGGGACGTTTTTCCGAATTGGCTGTTTATGCCGACTTGCCACTTGACCTCGCCGCCGAGATTGCCGCCGCTCTTCTTCCGAGCGTCTTGATCATGACGCTGCCGGTCGCTGTGCTGGCGGGTATCGTTATCGGATTTTCGCGGCTCGGCAGTGACAGCGAGATCGTTGCCATGCGCGCGGCTGGTGTTGGTACCTGGACGTTACTTTGGCCCGCACTCCTTATCGGCGCGCTGGGGACCGCGGGCGCCGCCTACCTCCACATGAAGGAAGCACCGGAAGCTGCACGCAATCTGCGCCGGGTGGCGATTCAGGGGGCACTGAAAAAACTTGAGTCACCCGTCGAACCACGAACTTTTAATACCGAGATTCCCGGATATGTCATCTACGTTCGCGATGGCGATAAGGCGCAGGGCACCTGGGGCCGCGTGTTCATTTACGCGCAGCAACAAGATGGCTCGACGCGAATTGTTACTGCCAGGCAAGGCCGCATCGATTCTTCCGCCGACAAATCAGAATTGGTGTTAACGGACGCGGTAGCTTTGAAACTCCCACCGCCGGACAGCACCGACCGCTCTAACGTCGTTGAGCATCTCGAACAACTACGGCTCGCGGTGGACACGGGCCGCGCCCAGTTGCTGGAAACCCTCAGCGAAAAGGAAGTGCAATCTGAGGAGTTAGGTTGGAAGGAGCTGCAACAACAAATTCATTCCCCCTCGCTTAGTGAAAGAAGGGAAGCGGAAAGGACCTTGCATCGGCGCCTGGCGCTATCCGCATCCCCACTGCTCTTTGCTTTTTTGGGTGGGCTGATCGGTTTGCGGATAAGGCGCGGCGGCCGGGGCGCCGGAGTATTGCTGACGATAAGTGTCGTCGTGGTTTATTACCTGATTTCGCTGCTGGGCGAATCGATCGCCAGAAATCGTGGCGGGCACGTTGTTTTTGGCGAGTGGCTGGCGTCGGGTGTGATCCTAATCTTTAGTTTGCTGCTGCTTGTCTTCAACCGGTTACCGGCACTCAACTTGAAGAACAGATTGCGAGGCGATCGTCCTGATGTCAGCGCGCGATCCGTAACTACTTCCGACCATACGATTGGCGCTCGTTCCGGTTTCCCGAGCTTGTTGGACACCAGCCTTTTTCGCACGCTCACGTCCAGTTTTCTGACCGCGTTCATTGCGCTCGTTCTTATCTTTCTCATTTTCACGCTCTTCGAGCTTTGGCGCTTTATCAGCACCAACCATGTTCCGGCCGGCGTCGTCGCCAGGTATTTGCTCTACCTGTTGCCACTGGTTGCAGTGGAACTTTTTCCGGCCACGATGTTGATTACGGTTCTGATAACTTACGCGCTGTTGGCCCGCCGTAGCGAAGCCGTCGCATGGTGGGCGTCAGGACAGAGTGTGTATCGCTTGATGCTTCCCGGATTGTTATTTGCGATCGCAGCGGCAGCCGGCGCATGGTTGGTCCAGGAGCATTTGATGCCGTCGGCAAATGTAAAGCAGGAAGCGCTGCGGGCGCGCATTCGTGGCGGCCAGCCGCGCGCCATAACGCGCACCGGACGGCAGTGGCTCGCGTCTGTAGAAAACAAGCGCTTGTATTCGTATGAATTTGATGAGCAGCAGGAAGTGTTACGCGAACCGAGCGTCTACGAGCTGGATGACGAAGCAGTGCATTTGAATCGCGTCATAATTGGAAAGACTGCAGTCTGGGCCAACGGTAACTTGCTGGTGAAGGAAGGGGAGACAGTTAGCCTGCACGGGATGGTCGTTGAACGACAACCGCCGACGGATATTGCGCTCGAACATGTCGAAGCGCCGGCAGTCTTCAGGCCTACGGTTGATAAGCCCTCGCAGTTGAGTGTGGTTGCGCTGGGCGGCTATCTACGCGCCGCGCGTCAGCGGGGCGGAGACACAGCTGCTCTAGCACTGGCGTTGCAGCGCAAGTATGTGAATCCGTTTAGTGTGATCGTAATGGCGTTCATTGGTATGCCGCTGGCGCTGGCGTTTGGCAGGAGGGGAGCAATTGTCGCGTTGGTCGTTGCCGTCGGCGTGAGTATTGCTTACTGGGGAATGGGTGGCGGTTTTCAGCAGCTAGGTAACCATGGACTGCTTCCGCCTGAGGTCGCGGCCTGGTCTCCGCCGGTGATCTTTGCAGCGGCGGGTACCTATTTTCTCTCCCGCATCCGCACGTAAGATTGAACGGCAGGCGGTACTGACGTCATACCGCGAAAGCCGATATCTTGCTTGCACCTACCTAAACAAAAAAGCAGTTCAGAGTTGCACTCTGAACTGCTTCATTAGTGGGTCGCTATACTTCGCCTAGGTGCCGGTTTCCCAACTCGAGATGTACTCAAGTTGTTCCGCCGTAAGGGTGTCGATCGAAAGACCGAGCGCTTTTAGTTTTAGACTAGCGATCTCTGTATCGACCTCGGGTGGCAGCAGGTGCACGCCGGGACTGAGCTGGCCTTTATTCTTCACCAGGTATTCAACTGACAGTGCCTGATTGGCAAAACTCATATCCATAACTTCTGCAGGGTGACCTTCAGCTGCTGCGAGATTTACCAGGCGACCTTCTCCCGCGATATAGATTTTCTTTCCGGATGGCAGCACATACTCATCCAACTGATGCCTTATCCTGCGTTTGGATTTCTTTGCTTTTTCCAGTCCCTTCATATCGATTTCGATGTCGAAATGTCCTGAATTGGCGACAATTGCGCCGTCTTTCATGTT
>DATAOU010000194.1:0-7914 GCA_036265575.1 Pyrinomonadaceae bacterium | reverse complement strand
CGCGCGCACGGGTTTGATCATTCTCTTCGATGAACGGAACAGACATACTACTCATCGTAAATGTTAAATCATAAATGGTAAATAGACCGCACGTTTTTTAGCCGCGAACGAACGCAGATAAACGCGGATCAGAACATTATTCACGTGAACATCAGTTCGGCATGTTTACTCCGTTTTGCGTTTTAGCTGTTTGCTTTTCCGATCCGCCTAATCGGCGTTAATCCGCGGCTGAATTCGTTTCTTGCGACTGCCGCTGTATCGGCAAGGAGGCTCGTGCTAGATTGTTAACGAATCATGAAACAAAAGATTCTGAGCCCAGGTGAATTGCTCGGAGTGCGCCAAGGTCTGCGCGCGGCCGGCAAATCCCTGGTTTTCACCAACGGCGTATTTGATCTATTGCACGTCGGCCATGTGCGGTATTTGGCTGAAGCGCGTGCACTGGGTGATGTATTGCTGGTGGCAATCAACAGCGACCGTACCGTGCGCCAGTTGAAGGGCGAAGGACGTCCGATTACAAACGAAAACGAGCGGGCCGAGATTCTGGCGGCGTTGCGACAGGTTGATTATGTAACGATTTTTGACGACATCTCGCCGCGAGTATTGATCGCAAAATTGCTTCCAGACGTGCTGGTTAAGGGTGGGGATTACAATCTTGATGAAATTCACGGACGCCAGGAAGTGGAAGCAGCCGGCGGCCGTGTGGTCAGTTTGCCCTTTATTGAAGGTGCGTCGACCAGCGGTATTATCGAGCGTATGAAGCTAAAAGATAGGGATGAGTGATGAGTGATGAGTGATGAGTGATGAGTGATGAGTGATGAGTAAGACGATCGAATCGACCAGTAGTTTACAAAACAGGCTGCAACGCGTTAGCGATACAGCCGAGTTCAAGCGTGTTGTTGACCAGATCACCCGGGGAGTGCGGGTGGTATCGATTAGCGGTCTCGTGTCAGGCTCGGCGCGGGCGTTGGCTCTGGCGGCGCTTCAGCGCGAGACAAAAAAACTTTTCGCGGTCGTGACGCAGGCTAATCGTGACCTCGAACCCTGGGAGGAAGATCTACGATTCTGGTATTGCGCGCTCGCGGGAAAAAAGAGTTGCGACAACGAAGTGCTCACGCTGCCGTCGTCCGAAAGCGATCCTTACGCCGGTTCTTCACCCCATCCTGACACGCTTGAGAGGCGCGCGCTGGCTCTTTGGCGACTGGCCCACGGCCGTCAGGATTTCGTGTTGCTAACCGCCCGCGCCATGGCCCGCCGCACTGTAATGCCCGAAGAGATTGCGGCCGCCGGCGCTTTATTAAAGCGTGGGGAAACTCAATCACCCGAGGAGCTAGTCGAACAATTGGTGGCCGCCGGGTATGTGCGCGAAGACCCGCTAGGCGCGGTTGGAGAGTTTTCCATGCGCGGCGGTATTCTCGATGTTTGGTCGCCAGGCCAGCAGCAGCCAGTGCGCATAGAATTCTTTGGTGACGAAATCGATTCTATCCGCACCTTCGACCCGGACACGCAGCTTTCCACAAATCAGTTAAACGAAATCGAAGTCGTTCCCATGCGGGAGCTGGTAGTGCGCCCGCGAGATTTCCGCGACTGGGCCTACGTTGCTCGTGAACGTTGGGCGGACGAGCGTTATGAGCGCGCACTTCGCGATCGCACGGTTTTCGCTGACGAAGCGGAAAGGTTTTCTGGTTGGGAATGGCTGATGCCGATTGTGCGCGAACGAAATGCGACCGTCTTTGACTATCTCAAGAATGCAGTCCTGGTTGTAGATGAACCATCGGCAGTCGATTCGTATTTGGGCGAAGTCTATCAAACGCTGGCCGACCGTTTTGCTGAAACCGACGCCGCTGACGACATCGCACTGCGGCCTGAGGAGCTCTATCTCTCGGCCGCGGAGCTGCAAACAAAACTTGACTCACTGCAGCGAGTCGAACTGCGCATGCTGGGTCGCGCCGCAGCCGAAGTCGATCAAGCAATGGCACTTGATGCAGAGGCACCGCAAGTTCAACTCGGTCGCGCGCGAACCGCGCGTACCCCGCTCTTCCTTTTCCCGGTTGCCGAGCAGGCGGTCGAAGTCGAATGGAAGACGCAATCCGCCTTGAAGTATCACGGGCGCTTCGCGAACCTGGCGACTGATGTGAACCGGGCGCGAGAGAAGGGCACTACGACGCTGTTCGTAATGCCGAGCTTAGGAGTTGCGGAGCGCGTCGCCGAAATTCTTGCTGAATACGAGATCGAAGCGCGCCTTGCGCTCGTCGAAGAGGCGGGTGAGATTGACACGACTGCGTCGGCGATAGTTACGGTCGGCAAGCCGAGCAGTGGTTTCGAAATTCCCGCCGCGAAATTAATGGTCCACGTCGAGGCCGACCTGTTTGACGAAGCAGACGCGCAGGCAATCGAGCGACGCGGGCTGGCCCCAGACGGCAGACGGCAGACGGCAGATGGCAGAAAGAAAAAGAAATTCAGGACTGCCGCGTTTCTTTCGGACTTCAGAGATCTTAAGCCCGGCGATTTCGTGGTCCACATCGATCATGGCATCGGACGCTTTGGTGGTTTGCAAACTCTCGACCTCGGTACGCGCAGCGGCGAGTTTATGCTGCTGTATTACCTGGAAGAAGCAAAGCTGTACGTGCCAGTTGAAAGATTAGATCTGGTACAGCGTTACTCCAGCGCCGAAGGTCACCAACCTACGTTGGATCGTTTAGGCGGACTGGGCTGGCAAAAGACCAAGGCGAAAGCCAAGCGCGCGATGCGCGACATGGCCGACGAGCTGTTGCGGCTTTACGCCGAGCGAAAACTGGTTGGCGGTTATGCTTTCGCCGCGGACACGCCCTGGCAGCGCGAGTTTGAAGATGGCTTTGAGTTTGTGCTGACGCCTGATCAGGAAACTGCGATTGAGGACGTCAAACAGGACATGGAACAACCGACGCCGATGGACCGTTTGTTGTGCGGCGACGTTGGCTATGGCAAAACCGAAGTGGCCATGCGCGCTGCTTTCAAAGCAGTGATGGAAGGGAAACAAGCCGCGATTTTGACACCGACAACCGTGCTCGCCTACCAACATTTCGATACGTTTCGCGGTCGTTTTGCGCCTTTTCCCGTAAAGATTGAATTGCTCTCCCGTTTCCGCTCGCCAAAAGAACAAAAGGAAATTGCCAAGCGAGTTGAGTCAGGCGAAGTCGATGTTGTTATCGGGACGCATCGCTTGTTGTCTAAAGATGTGCGCTTCAAAGAACTGGGAATTGTAGTCGTAGATGAGGAGCAGCGTTTCGGCGTCGCGCACAAAGAAAGATTGAAACAACTGAAAAAACGCGTTGATGTGCTCACACTTTCAGCAACCCCGATACCGCGGACGCTCAACATGTCGCTGAGCGGTTTGCGTGACATGTCGCTGATCGAGACGCCGCCGCGCGATCGCCTCGCAATTCAAACGCAGGTGGTCCAGTTTTCGGAAAATGTGATCAAGTCGGCAATCGAACTCGAGCTGGGCCGCGGCGGACAAGTGTTCTTCATTCACAATCGAGTAGAAACAATTGAAACAATCGCCGCGCTGGTGCAACGGCTGGTGCCGCAGGCGCGATTGGCCGTCGGTCACGGCAAGATGAACGAAAAAGAGATGGAGCGTGTGATGCTCGATTTCATTGAGTTCAAATATGACGTGCTGGTGGCCACGACCATCATTGAAAATGGCATCGACATTCCTCGCGCAAATACAATCATCATCAACCGCGCCGATCAATATGGTCTTTCGCAACTTTATCAGTTGCGTGGTCGGGTGGGCCGCTCAAGCCGCCGCGCCTATGCATATCTTTTGATCCCTGGCGAACTGGAGTTGACGCCGATTGCCAAACGCCGGCTGGCAGCGATTCGTGAGTTTTCCGATCTCGGCGCCGGCTTTCGTATTGCGGCCTTGGATTTAGAACTGCGCGGCGCCGGCAATCTGCTGGGCGGGCAGCAATCGGGCCACATGGATTCGCTCGGTTTTGATCTTTATACCCAGATGCTGGAACGCACGGTGGCGGAACTGCGCGGTGAGGCGGTTGAAGATGAAACCAGCGTCACGATCAATTTAGGCGTTGATGTTGCTATTCCTGACGACTATATCAGCGACATGGGACAGCGGCTGCGAACCTACAAGCGCGTCTCTTCGGCGCGCGATGATGATGCGCTGGGAAGCATTCGCGAAGAAACTCGAGATCGTTACGGGCGTTTGCCTGAATCGGTCGAGCAGTTGTTTGGATATGCGCGCCTGCGTCTGTTGGCAGAAACGGTGGGCCTACTCTCAATAGACAAGACGAGCGACGGTGTGGCTATAAAGTTCAGCGAAAAGGCACGGGTCTCGACGGAAAAGCTGATGGCTTTTGTCGCTGCTCGCGAGGGCCGAACATTCACCCCTACCGGCGTGCTGCGCCTGCGTCTGACAGATGATGAAGAAGACCAGGTACTCGATCTCGTTCGTGGCGTGTTGGAGGAGATTCGTCAAGGTTAATCAGTGCTTTAGCTTGTCGAAACCCTGCGACAAACTAAAGTTTATCGGACATATCCAAGAGATCGGGCCATTACCCGGCGCGATCGCCATTTGTTGGAAGTGCCCCCGTTATGGTCAAATCTACGACTCAGCTGAGAGCCATAAGCAACCGGCAACACACAAGTGACTACTAACAACTGACAAAGCGACCGCTGTATTAATTACCCCCACTACTGATTTAGGAGTATTACTGTGAAATCCAAGTTTAAGCCCCTCGCGTTCGCGAGCCTCTTCATTTTCGCCACCCTAATTTCTAGCGCCCTGCCCGCGTTTGCTCAGGAAGGCGAGCTTAAGGTTGTGGACGAAGTGATAGCGCAGGTAAATGACGATGTCATTACTCTTTCAAGCCTGCGCCGCGAAACCAAGGAACGCATTGAATCGCTAAAGCAGCAAGGAATGACAGAGCAGCAGGCCACCGAAGAAGTGAACAAACGCCAGGCAGAGCTCATCGCAACTTTGATTAATGAGCAACTGCTGATGCAGCGAGGCAAGGAGCTGGACCTTTCCGCGGAAGTGGAAAGCGAAGTTAACCGGCGCATGCTGGAAGTAGCAAAAGAACAGGGCATTACGTCGATCGAAAAGCTGGATGCGGCGATGAAGGACAGTGGCCTGGATCCGGTGGCAACGCGGCAGACGCTTCGCGTTGAGATGATGAAGCAGGCAGTGATTCAACAGGAAGTCGATCGAAAAATTTTCTTTGGCTTGACAATGGATGAGCTGAAAAAGTATTTCGCGGCGCATCCCGAGAAGTTCCGCAAACCGGAGAGCGTTACCCTGTCCGAAATCTTTCTGAGTTCTGCCGGAAAAAATGAAGCCGAGGTAAAGGCCCGAGCTCTAAAGCTGGTCGCCGATTTGCGCGCGGGTGCAGATTTTGCCACGGTCGCGGTTGCCAATTCTGAAAGAGAACAGAATGGCGTCCGGATCGCCCCGCAAACAAAAGGGAGCGTGGGTGCGTTTGAAATGCCAAGTTTGCGTGACGACATCGCCAACACAGTCAAGGATGTAAAGGTCGGCGGCATCAGCGAACCATTGCGCAGCAATGATGGCTATCAAATCTTCCGCGTCGACGCACGCACTCCAGCGAGCACAAGCGTAACCTTTAACGAAAACCAGGTACGCGAAGCAATCACCATGGAGCGCACCTCCAAAGAGCGCGAGGATTACTTGCAGAAGCTGCGAAATGAATCCTACATAAAGATCTCGGAAAACTATCGCCAATCAGTCGCCCCGCTGTTAAAGCTCGATCCGGCAAAGATGGCTGACAACGCCGACGTCCAAGTAGGCACTAGCGAAAAGCCCGCCGAGAAGAAGAAGGGCAAGCTGCTGGGAATCTTTCCGAAACCATAATAAGTTTCAAGTTTCAGGCTCCAGGTTTCAAGCTCCGGTGTCTTGAAACTTGAAACTTGAAACCTATCCCATGCGCCTCGATCTCTTCCTCAAAGCAAGTCGGCTTTGCTCCCGCCGTACAGTAGCCCAAACAATTTGCGAAGCCGGCCGTGTTTCAGTTAACGGGAACATTGCCAAGTCCTCGCATGCGGTGAAAGCTGGCGACGAAATCACGCTGACCGGGCCGGACAAAATCACCCGGGTGCGGGTTCTTTCTATTCCCACCACCCGTCAAACGTCGCGGAAAGAAGCTACCCTCCTTTATGAAGTCCTGAGTGAGGAGATGCTGGAACAAGACTGACGCGCCTTGGTCTAATATCCAGCGAGGGTTATTTCCATGAAATATTGCCTGCTGGTTACTGCGCTTGTTGGCTGCCTCTGCAGTTTCGGTTGTCGCTCTGCAATCAGTGCGCGGCAAATTGTCCTGACTAAGTCGAAAGAAGAAACGACATACCCGGCATTGCAAAGGCAAACTCTAAAACTTCCTTTAATAGACCCGCGGATCATTGTCACCAAGAGTGAACGCAAGTTGGAACTGATTTCGGGTGGTGTCGTGGTTCGCACTTATCACATAGGTTTAGGTCTAAATCCGGTCGACGACAAAGAACGGCAGGGAGACCGCGCCACTCCCGAAGGCGAGTTTTATATTTTCACCCGGAACGATAAGAGTGCCTATTACTTGTCGCTCGGCATCAGTTATCCGAACATTGAGGACGCAGACCGCGGTCTTAGCGAGCGGCTTATTTCCCGATCGCAGCATGACGCCATCGTGAAAGCGATAAAGCGAAAGGCTAAGCCACCGCAAAACACTGCGCTGGGTGGTGATATCTACATTCATGGAAACGGCGCACGCAGCGATTGGACATGGGGCTGCGTGGCGTTGGAGAATGAGGACATACGCGAACTGTTCAACGCTGTACCGGTGGGAACGCCGGTGACAATCAAACATTAGATAGATGACGTCAGAAATCAAACCATTCAAGATTCGCGACATCGCGATCAGTCCGCCATTGATCCTTTCGCCGATGGCTGGCGTGACGGACGTTTCCTTTCGGCGCTTGCTCAAGCGGCGGGGCGGCGTAGGCCTGAGCGTTTCCGAATTCATTTCGGTGGAAGGTCTGACGCGCAGCAATCCTAAATCCAAAAGGCAGATGCGTTTTTACCCCGAGGAGCGGCCGTTTGCAGTCCAGATTTTCGGCGGCCAGGCAGAGCGCATGCGCATGGCCGCGGAGATGGCTGAAGAAATCGGCGCCGACATTCTCGACATTAACTGCGGCTGTCCGGCTCCGAAAGTTGTGAAGCATGGTGGCGGTTCGGGCTTGCTGAAGGATCATTCGCGGCTGGAAACAATTCTCAAAGAGATTAAGAAGGCTATCAAGATCCCGCTGACGATTAAGATTCGCGCCGGCTTTTATGATCACACCATCAACGCAGTGGAAACTGCCAAACTGGCCGAAGCGTGCGGCGTCGAACACATCGCGCTGCATGGTCGCACTAAAGAGCAGGGCTACCGCGGCCTTGCAAACTGGGACCTGGTAAAGCAGATCAAAGAAGCCGTCAGTGTGCCGGTATCAGGCAGCGGTGATGTGACCACGATTGAACAAGCCTTCGCGCGTTTTCGCGAGACTGGCTGTGACGGCGTTTTGATTGGACGCGGCGCGATGGCGAATCCCTGGATCTTCCGGCAGATTGAGGATGCGATGAATGGACGCGAGGTATTTCAGCCGACGCTGGCTGACAAGCGCGCGATTCTGCATGAGTATTTCGACATGCTGCGTGAAGACATGCCCGAGACGCCGGCGATCAATCGCATGAAGCAACTTGCCGGGCAGTTCACGCGTGGCCTGCAAGGCGGCGCGTTGTTCCGCACTTCGATCTATCACTCACACTCAGTCGATGAAATTCTCAACCGTATCGAGGAGTACTTCGAAGCCATCGAGAACGGCCGGCCGTATTTTGGCGAAACCGGTGCGCCGATTGAAGAAGCTCCCGAACTCGAGTCCTGC
>DATAOU010000193.1:0-17460 GCA_036265575.1 Pyrinomonadaceae bacterium | reverse complement strand
GGGAGCGGTAGCGACCGGGTCTTTCTCTCAACTCCGAACTTCAGTTGCTAAACGCATCCAAAATGGGAACCCGGTCGCTACCGCTCCCGGTTCTGTATTCGTCGACCCACTACGGACGGCGACGCTATTTAGTCTCACCACGCTCGAATAGTTCTCGCGCAAAAGCGTCCTGGAGGGCTAGTGAAATTATCGCTGGATTTATTCGCCGAGGTAGGCTTCTTTGATTCTTGGGTCGGCGGCGAGATCTTTTGAAGGGCCTTCCATCACAATCCGGCCCGTCTCTAAAACGTAAGCGCGGTCTGAATGGCCCAGGGCGGCGTGAGCGTTTTGCTCCACCAGCAGAATCGTCGTTCCTTTGCCGCGAATCTCGTCAATCGCTTCAAAGATCGTATGGACCACGAGGGGCGCCAGTCCTAATGAAGGTTCATCCAACAGCAACAAACGTGGTCGAGACATCAAGGCGCGGCCGATCGCCAACATCTGTTGTTCACCGCCGGACAGCGTGCCAGCCTTTTGCGCCTCGCGTTCTTTCAAACGGGGAAACATTTGAAACGCGCGATCCATGTCTGCGGCAATCTGGCCCTTGTTCTTGCTGAGGTAGGCACCCATGCGCAGATTCTCGCGCACCGACAGGTTCGCGAAGACGCCGCGGCCTTCGGGTGACATCGAGATACCGCGTGCTACCAGCTTGTGGGTTGGCCGACCGCCAATTTCCGCGCCTTCGAAAGTTATGGAGCCGGCGCGTGGCTGCAGCAGTCCGGTGATGGTGCGTAATGTCGTGGTCTTGCCCGCGCCGTTAGCGCCAATCAAGGTCACGACTTCGCCCTGCTCGACATGCATCGAGATTCCGGTCAGCGCTTCGATCGCGCCGTAGTTAACTGAGACGTTGTCTAACTTAAGCATATTTTAATTCGAGTGCTTTGAACTTTGTACTTGGTGCTTTGTCCATTGATGCTCGTTATTTATTCAGTGCAATACGAAGTGGAAAGTGCCAAGCACAAAGCACAAAGTACAAAGTTCGTTTTAATCGCCAAGATACGCTTCAATAACCTTTGGATCGTTCTTAATCTCTTCCGGCAAACCCAGCGCGATTGACTTACCGTAATCCAAAACCTGGATTCGCTCGCAAACGCCCATCACCACTTTCATGTTGTGTTCGACCAGCAGAATCGTCAGCGAAAAACGATCGCGAATTCGTTGAATCAAGCGCATCAAATCTTCCTGCTCGGAAGGATTCATGCCGGCTGCCGGCTCATCGAGCAACAGCAACTGCGGACGCGTCGCCAGCGCGCGCACAATCTCAAGGCGTCGCTGACTGCCATACGGCAAACTCGTGCCACCTTCATTTCGCATTCGCGCCAGATCGAAAATCTCCAACAACTCGAGAGCAAACTCGCGATGTTCTTTTTCGTCGCGTTCAAAACGTGGCGAGCGAACGATGGCATCGAAAAGGTTTTGTTTGGCGTGCCGATGGCAGGCGGTCATCACATTTTCCAGCACCGACATGCTGGGGAAAAGTCTAATATTTTGAAATGTGCGCGAGACACCGCGCCGCGAAATTTCGTAAGAGCGCAGACCGTTAATACGTTTACCCTGAAAAAAAATATCGCCCGAGGTTGGTTTGTAAACCCCGGTAAGCAAGTTAAAGACAGTCGTCTTGCCGGCTCCGTTTGGCCCAATCAAGCCGTAAATCTCACCGCGCCGCACGCTCATATCGAGAGCGTTCACGGCGACCAGGCCGCCGAATTGGATCGTGCACTTAACGGTTTCCAGCGGCGCATCAGTCTTGCGCGCGTTCACGTCAAAGGCGCGGCCCTGGTGGCTGCCTACGACGCGCGCTGCTTCGCTGAGGATGGAATCTTCCTTCGTGGCCTTAACGATGTCCTGTTCAGGCTCGCGGCTCATTGGTTCTTCATCTCCTTCGAGCGGTCGATTGCCGAGGTTATTTCTTGCTCCGCGATGGAAACGCCTCCGGTACCCACAGGCTTATCGCCTTCGGGCCGGCGGCGCGCGCGTTTCAACCAGGAGAGTCCAAACTCGCGCGTGCCCAAAATGCCTTGCGGCCGTGTCAGCATGATCAAAATCAGCAATGCTGAGTAAACAACCAGGCGATAACGCGAGAGGTCGCCAGGGAGTTGTCGCAGCAGTTCCGGCATGATCGTAATAACTATCGCGCCGAACACCGCTCCGGTCAGCGAACCCATGCCGCCGAGCACAATCATGATGATGATTTCAAACGAGCGAATGAACTGAAAATCGTTGGTGCTCAGGAACGAGGTGTAGTGTCCGAATAAGACACCGGCCATGCCGGCCAGCGCTGAGCTGATGACAAACGCCAGCACTTTGTAATGCGTGGTGTTGATGCCCATCGCTTCGGCAGCCAGTTCATCCTCACGAATTGAAACCAGCGCACGGCCAATGTCCGAATGCACAATGTTATAGACAATGACGATGGTCAGAACTGCAAACGCCCCAACCCAGAGAAAATTCGTGTAAGCGGGAACAGTGAACCCGGTCGCGCCGCCCACCTTATCGATGTTGAGAATAACGATACGAATGATCTCGGCGAAGCCCAGAGTAACGATGGCGAGATAATCGCCGCGCAGTCGCAAAGAGGGGATGCCAACAATCAATCCTGCTATAGCTGCGACGATCGCGCCGACCAGAATTGCCAGCAGAAAAATAAGCGCGTGTGCCAGGCTGCCGCCGACGATTGCGCCCAGCGAACGTTCCCACGCCTGGGCGTAATAAACCGTCAGGTAGGCCGAACTGTAAGCGCCGACGGCCATGAAACCCGCATGCCCGATGGAAAACTGTCCGGTGAAACCGGTGATGAGGTTCAGTGAAACAGCGAGGATGATATTGATGCCCGCCAGCATGATCACACGAGCGTAATAGGGCGGCACGCCAAAACCAAAAAGTCCCGCTTCGCTCATGTAAGCATTCAAGGCGATCAGCAGCAGGACGATGACAAGGGCGGCCAGCAGGCGTTTGACTAAAGTGGGCATATTGAAGTGATGAGTAATGAGTGATGAGTGATGAGTGAAAGCGCGCCCCGGCGACTACTGGGCTGCTTCAACTCATTACTCATTACTCATCACTCATTACTGTCCTTAAACTTTTTCCTGGACCGTCGACCCGAGCAGGCCAGTCGGCCGAAATAGCAGCACGAGAATTAAAATTGCGAATGCGACTGCGTCGCGAAACGTAGTGGGGACGCCGACGTTTTGCCCATAACCAACCACAAAGGTTTCGGCGATTCCAATTAGCAGGCCACCCAGCACCGCTCCGGGCACATTACCAATGCCGCCCAACACTGCAGCCACAAAAGCCTTAAGACCAGTGATGATGCCCATCAGCGGATCAATCTGCGGATTGTATTGGGCCGTCAACACGCCACCCGCCGCCGCCAGCGCCGAACCAAGCGCAAAGGTAAACGAAATAATAAAGTCGGTGTTGATGCCCATTAACTTGGCTGAGTTAAGGTTGAACGATACGGCGCGCATGGCCGTGCCAACCTTCGTCTTAAAAATTACCCACTGCAACAAGATCATCAACGCCACCGAGACCGCGAAAATAAGAATCTGCGATTTTGAAATCGCGGCGTTGCCAAATAGTGTGTAGCTCTGTTCTCGAAGCAGTTGCGGGAAAGCCCGCGGCGCGGCGCCAAGTCGCGCTACAAATAAGTTCTCGATCAACAAAGAAACGCCGATGGCGGTAATCAGCGTGGTCATGCGCGCGTATTTGCGGATCGGACGATAAGCGAAACGTTCGATGGCCATTCCTACCAGCGCTGCGGCGATCATTGAACCGACCAGTACGACCGTAAGGCCTACCAGGGATGGTCCAGTCGCAAAGCCCAGTTGAAAAGCAAGAAAATAACCAACGAACGCCCCCACCATGTAGATGTCGCCGTGCGCGAAATTGATTAGGCGCAGAATGCCGTAAACCATCGTGTAGCCCAGAGCGATCAGCGCGTAAATCGCGCCGATCGTCAGGCCATTAATTAGTTGCTGAACGAAAGTGTCCATTGAAAGTTATTGAGGAGACGCCGCAGGCTTTTTCGTTTCAACGGCTGGGGACGCCGCTTTCGCCGGCGATGCCGCGGTCTCTGGTTTCGCCGGGGATGCTGCCGGTGCGGTGGTCGTTTCCGTGGAGGTAGTTGCCGGGGCGGTTGCGGGCGCGCTCATCCCTTCGGGATAAATCGTTTCAACGTAAATGTATTTCTTGTCCTGAAGTTTGAGCACCACTGCCGGCTTGACGGCATTTCTTTCGGCATCCAGCGAGATAGTACCGGTTACGCCAACAAAATTTTTGGTTGCGGCTATCGCGTCCTTAAGTTGTGGTCCTTCAGTTGTGCCGGCACGTTTTATGGAATCAGCAAGCACCATCATCGCGTCGTAACCAAGGGCCGCGAGCGCGTCGGGGACATTGCCGTAACGGGCTTTGTAATCGGCCACAAACTTCTTAATCGCCGGTGAAGGATCGTCGACCGAATAATGGTTGGAAATGTAATCGCCATTCAAGGCGTCGCCGCCCAGGTCCCAGAGCTGCGTTGAATCCCAACCGTCGCCGCCGAGCATCGGGGCTTTGATGTCCAGCTGCTTAGCCTGTTTGGCAATTACGCCAACTTCGCCGTAATAGCCGGGCACATAAATGACGTCCGGATTGGTGGAGCGGATTGCGGTGAGCTGTCCTTTGTAATCGCGATCGCCCTGGGTGTACGACTGCTTGTTCACGATTTGTCCGCCGAGCTTGGTAAAGCTGGCTTCAAAGAATTCGGTGAGTCCGCGGCTATAAGGCGAATTGAAGTCGAGCATGATGGCCGCCTTCTTCGCCTTTAAAGTGTTTATTGCAAACTTCGCCATCACGGCGCCCTGGAAGGGATCGATAAAGCAGACGCGCGAAATGTAGTCGCCGACCTGCGTGACTGCCGGGTTCGTCGATGATGGGGAAATCATCGGCACTTTTGCGGCCTGTGCTTTCGGCGCGGCTGCCAGTGTGTTGCCTGAAGCGACTTCGCCGAGCAGCGCCACGACGCGATCCTGATCGATGAGTTTCGTTACGACCGTCGCTGCTTTCTCCGGGCGACCTTCATCGTCTTCCGAAAGAATCGTAATTTGCCGCCCATTGATGCCGCCCGCTTTGTTGATTTCGTCAGCCGCCATTTCAACGCCGTTCTTGGTCGACTGCCCAAAGTTCGACGTGCGTCCGGTCAGGTCGCCGTAATAACCGATTGTGATTGGGCCTGAATTGCCGCCGGCCCCTGGTCCACCTTTGCGTTCACAAGCAAAGACAAAAAGTAGAGAAGCAATCAGTCCTAGCGATAGCAGAGTTCTTTTCATAGTGTCCTCATACAAACGAAATTTTTTTTGGCGACCGACATCGGAGTGGGAACCACGGCTGCAAACCTTAGCGGCCGGTAGAGCAAAGCTTTTAATGTCAGGTTAAATCGAGCCTGCATAATAGCTTCGAGTGCGTGATGGACGCAACTTTAAGAGCTTTAGTAAAGCAAACTGTTAGTTTGCGTAGGTCCGGTGATTGACCCGGTCAGACTCGGCACGGTGCGACCGCCAACTAACTGTTTGCTTTACGTCGCCGCGAAACTTGGATTTGCTTTGCCTGTCATCTAGACTGCGCGCCGATGAGTGAATCGCAATCAAAGCCTTCACCGCCGCTGGGTGACATGAATGCGGCGGAGTTTCGCCGGCACGGTCACGAATTAATTGACTGGATTGCTGAGTACTTCGAACGCATCGAGCAGTTGCCGGTGCTGGCGCAAATTGAACCAGGCGATCTCAAAGCCCAGCTGCCAACCGTGCCGCCGCAAACGGGCGAATCAATGGATGACATTCTGCGAGATGTCGATCGGTTGATTGTTCCGGCTTTAACCCATTGGAGTCATCCATCTTTCTTTGCTTACTTCGCCACCTCGACTTCCGCTCCGGGAATCTTTGGTGAACTACTAAGCGCAGCTTTTGATAACAAGGCGATGCTCTGGCGAACTTCTCCTGCTTCAACCGAGCTGGAGGAAGTAACGCTCGATTGGTTGCGGCAGATGATGGGACTTGACGCAGGCATGACCGGAATTATTTACGACACTGCCTCTGTCTCGAGCATGCATGCAATCGCTGCTGCGCGCGAAGGTGTCGAGCTGCGGATTCGCGAAGAGGGAATGAGCGGCCGCACCGATCTGCCGCTCTTGCGAGTCTATGCCTCGGAACAAGCGCACTCTTCGATCGACAAAGGCATCATCACGCTGGGACTGGGACAACGTGCTTTGCGGAAAATTCCAACCGACGCCGAGTTTCGCATGGACGTGCAGGCACTGGCTGCAGCCATCGACGAAGACAAACGCGCGGGTTATCTGCCGTTCTGCATCGTTGCCACGGTTGGCACAACCTCCACGTCGAGCATTGATCCCGTTGCGGAAATAATTCCGATCGCCGAAGAGCATGCGATGTGGTTGCATGTCGACGCAGCCTACGCAGGTTCGGCGGCAGTCGTACCGGAGCTGCGGCATGTGTTGGATGGTTGCGAGCGTGCGGATTCGGTCGCGGTCAATCCTCACAAGTGGTTATTCACTCCGTTCGATTTGTCAGTTCTTTATTGCCGGCACCTCGATTTGTTGCGCCGCGCGTTTTCTTTAGTCCCGGAATATTTGCGCACGCCGGAACAGGACAAGGTACGCAGTGGATCAGATTACGGCGTGCAACTCGGCCGGCGCTTTCGCGCGTTGAAGCTGTGGCTGATCATTCGCTACTTTGGCCACCAAGGACTCGCGGCGCGCATCCGCGAACATTGCCGGCTGGCGAGACTGTTCGCTTCCTGGGTTGAAGTAAGTCCTGATTGGGAGTTGATGGCGCCGGTGCCTCTGGCCTTAGTTTGCTTTCGCGCTTGTCCCGAGCTTTTGAATGCAGACCCGGCAACGCGCGAGGGACGGCTCGATGTTTTGAACGAAGCGATTATGCATGGCGTGAACGCCACCGGAAAAGCGTTGCTTTCGCACACAAAGCTGAATGACAAAATCACCTTGCGGCTTTCCATCGGCAACATTCGCACTGAGGAAAGGCACATCCGTCAGGTTTGGGAATTACTTAACGAACAGTTAAGGTTGCTGACGCAAAAATGAGCAAGCTGAGGGAAGTAGAAATTTAATGTTGACTCACATCGTGATTTGGAAATATCGCGCGGACGTTGAAATGGATGTTCGCGCTGAGCACGTGGCGTTCCTGCGACGGCTGGCTGCGGTGATCCCTGAAGTGCGCACGTTGCAGGTAGGTTTCGACATGCTGCTTTTACCGCGTTCGTTTGACACCGGTTTGGTGGCCACTTTTGCTGACCGCGCGGGTCTTGACGCCTATACAGTTCATCCGGAACACATAAAGGTTGCCGAGTTTGGCAGCACCATCAGCCAACAAGTCGCCTCGGTCGATTTTGAAAGTTAATTCGCGCCTATGAAGCGTTGGCAGAAACTCCTGCTGGTCCTGCTCGCTATTTTAATCTGCTCGCAGATTCCTTTTGCTTATCGTCGCTATCGACTTGGCCGCCTAAGCGACGCCATTCAACAGATCAACTCGCAGCGTCAACCGAAGCCCGACGAAAAGTTTGTCGAGTACAAGGGCGTCGTTCACGTGCATTCTTTTTTAGGTGGGCACAGCGGTGGCACCTTCGAAGCGATCATAGCAGCGGCAAAAAAGGATCAGCTCGACTTTGTCGTGATGACGGAACACACGTCGGCCAACTTCAATACCGCGGCGATGACTTTGAAGGACGTTCACGCCGGCGTCCTTTTTGTTAACGGCAATGAGGTGAGACTTCCGACAAACGAGCGATTGCTGATTTTTCCCGGCGACGAAACTGCCATGATGGCAGAAGGTCCGTCGGTAGCAGATGTGCTCGCGCGAACTAAAGTCAAAAGCGCGCTGGCGCTGGTTGCGTACCCGGACGAATTCAAGAGTTGGAACGAGCAGGATTACGCCGGCGTCGAGGTTTATAACGTCTATACCAACGCGCGCGCCATAAATCCGCTCGTCATGTTGTTCGATGGTCTGTGGTCCTATCGCCGTTATCCCGATCTGCTTTTCGCCACTTTTTATGCACGACCTGCCAACGGTCTGCGTCTCTGGGACGACGCGATTCGCGTATCTGGAAGACGGCTCGTGGCCACGGCCGGCAACGATGCGCACGCGAACGTGGGCTTGAGTTTGAATGACGCTTCCGGCAGGACATGGATCGGCTTTCAGGCGGATCCTTACGAGCGCAGCTTTCGGCTCGTGCGTATGCACCTGCTGCAGCCAACTGCGGAAGCATTGGACTCGAGCAGCCTGATCCGAGCATTGGGTGCCGGGCATTGTTTCATCGGCTTCGATCTTTTCGGCGACACAAGCGGTTTCAGGTTTATTGCGACTAACGGGACGGATCAGAAGATTCAGGGCGATGAAATCGCGGTCAATAACGGAGTCACACTGTCGGTTCAGGTCCCCGTTAGCGCGCGCGTCGTTTTGCTGAAGGATGGGCAATCATTCAGCGACGAGAGTGGGGTCAAAGAAAAGGATTACAAGGTGACGGAGAAGGGGAGTTATCGAGTTGAGGTTTATCTGCCGCAGCTGCCGGGAGCTGTCAGCCACGAGCCGTGGATCATTTCAAATCCGATTTATGTGAGGTAGAGAGAGACCGTCTTGTGGCGCAAGGTCAGCACAGTTGAGTTCGCTGATTGTCCATTTGCCAATTGTCGTTCGCGAATTCAACTTGGAAGTGCAACCAGTGCAGACCCCAACGCATCGGGGTTCTGCATTGAGCGTTCCTGATATTTGCAGCCAAAACGACATCGCCCCACGCGGGTTATTGTAGGCCCGGTGGGGCGAGAAAACCGGAAAGCTCCAGTTTTAATTATCGTCGGAAGCGGCGTCTTAAGCTCGCCGGGGGTACTGTAGAGAGTCTCGTATTTGACTCTGCTCTCACCTTGCTCCCGAGTATTAGGGAAAGGCGAGTACAGCCTTCCAATATTCTGTTTTCAAGTAGGACCAGTCTAGGCTCCCGTTTTATCCCTGTCAAGATTCAGCTTGACCGCAGTCGAAACGTACAAACGGCAGAACAGACTTCCATAGCTGTCCAATTTGGTTTTTTGATTAACACGAATGTCTGTCCATCTTTGCGAATAGATTCTATTCGTGAACATAATCTGTTTCTGGAGCATAGCTCCGCGAAACTTTTCATTCCAAAAATTTGTCGAGCAGTTAGTGGTTGAACATGGAACTACTCATTTCTATCCCTCGCAACTTCAGTTTTAAGCGAACGGCGATCAGCCACGGTTGGTATGGTTTGTTGCCATTTGATTTTGATCGTGACAGTTGGACTCTCAGCCGCGTGTTGGATCTAAAGGATGACAAGCCGGTGACGGTCGCTATCAGCGCCCGCAAGCGCCAACTACATGTCAATACGTCCCGCCATCTCAGTCAAAAAGCTGCTCGCCAGGTGCTCGCTGATGTCCGCCACATGTTAAGGCTGGACGATGACATGTCCGGGTTTTATGGATTGATGTCCCGTGAGGACGAGTTCGCCTGGGTTGCGACTCAAGGCGCAGGCCGCCTGCTGCGTTCACCGACAGTTTTCGAAGACCTGGTGAAGATGATCTGCACTACAAATTGTTCCTGGGCCCTGACGGAAAAAATGGTGACCGGGCTGGTCCAAAATCTAGGACGCGAATCCACCGATGGCCGGCGAACGTTTCCGACGCCTGAAGCAATGGCTTTGATGCCACAAAAATTTTATACAAATGAAGTGAGGGCCGGTTACCGGGCGCCTTACTTTAAGGAGCTTGCCGATCGGGTCGCTTCCGGGAATTTGAATGTTGAGCAATGGCTTCATAGTCCGCTGCCGACCGCTGATTTGATAAAGGAGATGCGCGGCGTAAAGGGAGTTGGACCATACGCGGCTGAAAATTTACTCAAACTCCTGGGTCGTTACGATGGGCTGGCGTTGGATTCCTGGACGCGTGCGAAGTTTTTTAAAGTGCGAAACAACGGACGCAAGGCAAGCGACAAAAAAATTGCACGCTACTACTCGCGCCACAAGGAATGGCGCGGCTTGGTGCTGTGGTGCGATATGACTCGCGACTGGCTCGAAGTCTAAACTTTCAAACGCAACTCTAAATTTTTGGATCGCCAGCGATAGACCAACCTCCTCATTTTCAATCTTCAAGAAAAGTTTGTCACATAAATCGTCTGCATGGTGTTTATGCAACAGACGGACGAGCGTTTACTTCTGTAGCACGGAAGCGGCTTAGATTTCTTGGAACCTTAAAGTTCGCTTGTCGTTGTTACTAACCACTCCCCACGTAGATTGACGAACACCAGCCAAGGAGTATCGAGATGAAGTCATTGCTAAAAAAAATCGGCGTTGCCTTAGTCATCACATCCCTCTCAGCATTTAGCGCCTTCGCAAAGATCAGAAAGGAATCCATTACTTTGTCTTCGAACACGACTGTTAACGGGACGCTTGTCAAAAGCGGCACCTATCAGTTGAAGTTCGACGAGGAGAAAGGCGAGTTGTCGATCGTGAAGGACGGCAAGGTAATTGCGCAGTCAAGCACAACCTCTGAAAAGCGCGATGGCAAAGCGTCGCGATTTGAATTGCGTTTAGTCGGCAGCGGTGAAGGAAAACAGTTGGTAGGCATCGCGTTTGCCGGCGCGGATCAAAATATCGTGCTTAATGGTTCGTCAGCCAGCCGTTAAGACCGTTCCGTTCCCCTGGTTCAAGACTATCTGTTCCTGGCACGCTGGAAATCGCTCTCGAAGCTCAGGCCTCGGGAGCGATTATTTTTTCGTTTGAAAATACAAGCCTGCGCTCCAAACTTCTTGCTGAGGCGAACGCCTCGTGGGGCGGAATCTAGCTCGTAGCGGGTGGTTCTCCAGGTAAGGGTGTTGACAACGGCAATGGCCATCGGCGAATCTAAGGCGCAATCGCCGCAGTGCGAAGCTCAAGAGTTGGCTATTGTTTTATGAAGAGAAGTTGTTTCGCCCTGTTAGTCTTATTGATCGCCGTTGCCGCGCGAACTCCCGCGCAAACTCCTTCAGATCCCGATGTTCGACCACGGATCGCGACTCCTGTCGCCACGCCAACCCCGGCGACTATCATAAAACCGCGCCCGAACGTACCGGCCGAACAGCAAAGCGAGTCTGGCCCGACTCGTGGCACGCAACTAGGAACCAAGGCTGACGTGGTGCCAAAAGTAGTGGGACCGACTGGAATTGCGCGCCGCACCGAACCATTGCCAGTGACTTCGTTGCTGCTGTCCCCTCCTGTGATTCAGGCGCGGATTTCCGAGGCGGAGCGACTATTGAGGTCGCGTCCCCAACCGGCCGCGCTTGCCGTGCCGCAGATTGATTTCGTCACACTCGCAGCGCTTGATCAGCTGAGTGGTCGCACACATTTGATCACGCTTGCGAAAGATACTTTTCTGACCAAAGGCGCCGAAGTAACGATGACAAGTTCCCTCGGTACTCTTTTGACGGTGCGAGTTGTGCGAGCAAACGGAGTTAATACTGCCGTTGCTATCTTCGACACGCAGGGGCGGTCACTGGTGCCGCTGGTGGTCCAGTATCCAATCGAAAAGGGTGGCGTCTTTCGCGAGATGGCCTATTACACTTCCGCGCACCCAGCCTTGCTGTCACCTGATCTGTCGCGGGCTGGCCGCGCCTATATTCATCGGATGATAAATCTTGCGGTGCAGCGCTTGCGCGAAAGGGGAACGTTCATCTCGCCGCAAATCGTGGACGTCGCTGAGCGGCTCTGCCTGGTTGAGCACGTGGATCACGATCGCTTTCGACTTGAAAATCGCGCGGCGCTGTTTGACGAAATATACTCGCTCTATGCGTTGAACGAACCGGACACCTATCGTTATTCGGTAAGCTTTGCCGGCGCTGGCGGTATGGTCCAAATGATTCCCTGGGCCTACAACCTGGTCAGGCAAAGACATCCAGGCGTAGGCTTAACGCCTGACTTTGTAGTGGGGATGCGCAACCACTCGAACGCGCTGCAGGCGATGCTGCTTTATATGCAGGACACCTGGAATGATTTGGCGGCCAACGAAGATGTGCAATACGCGCTAAGCGCAAAATTGGCGACCCAAACGGAATTGCTCGCCGCCGGATATAACTCAAACGCAGCTCGCTTGCCGCTGTACATTCGGCGAGGCGGCAGTGCGTGGCGCACATTAATCCCACGCGAGACACAAATTTATTTGCAGATTTATAAAACGTTGGACGCTATTGTTCCGCAAAAACTTCCTACAGCTCAGACGGCCAGAACGGCAACCAAAGATTGACCGCTGGGCCGGTAAAGAAGTCCCAGTTTTCCCCTTAAGGTCGCAATTGTTTTCAGTCGGTTAGCCACAGCAACCGGCACGCTACACCTCCGCCCGTTCTATTGGTAGTATGCATAACTTCAAGCCTTAACATTTCGCACAGTTGCAAAGGTAACTATGAACAACCACGCCTTTAATAGATCGCGCATCCTGGTGATGTGCGTCGCCGTGCTCTTTATCTCCAGTGTCGGTCTCGTCGCATTGGTGCCAGTGGGACAAACTTCAAACCAACAGCCGGCGCCTGTAGCTGCTCCTGCGGAGAAGACCGTCGAGCAAACAAAAAAGAATATTAAAGTGCTGAACGGTCTGCCAGACTCCCAGCTGGTGCCGGTAATGAATTTTATGAGCTCTTCGTTGGGCGTTCGTTGTGTGTTCTGTCATGTAAACAAGGATGGCAAGTGGGATTTTGTGACCGACGAGAAACCCGAAAAGAACACAGCGCGCGAAATGATCAAGATGGTTTTGGCGGTCAACAAGGACAGCTTTAAGGGCAACGTCGAAGTGAGTTGTTACACCTGCCATCGTGGCCGCACGCATCCGACAAGTGTTCCCGAGTTGCCAATTCCGGAAGTGGTTCAGCGACCCGCAGCGGCCGAAACAAAGCCCGGAGAACCAAAACCGGCCGCGCCTACCGCCGATGAGATCCTTGCGAAGTACACCGCCGCTCTTGGCGGCACCGCGGCAATCGACAAATTAAAGACGCGGTCGATGAAAGGCGAATGGCTAACCAGCAACGGGCTGACATGGGGCTACGAAGTTTATCAATCCGGTCCTGACAAGATTTACGTTGTCTTGAATACGCCCAAGCAAGGTGTGTTCGAACGTGGCTTTAATGGAACCACCGGTTGGGAAAAGAGCACTCACGGCCTGCGTGCGATTGAAGGGCAGGAGCTTGCCGTATTGAGACGCTATCCGGATTTGTTCAAGGACATCAAACTCAAGGATCAGTTCTCGCGCTTGACGTTTGGCGGTAAGGACAAAATTAACGACCGCGAGGTTTATGTTTTGCGCGGTGTGACCAGCGACAACCGGCGCGAGCGGCTGTACTTTGACGCGGAAACCGGCCTGCTGGTCCGTCGTATATCGAGTACCCCGACAATGATCGGCTCGATTCCAGAGCAAGTTGATTTTCAGGATTACAAGAACGTCGATGGCTTGATGGTACCGTTTACTATCAAGATATCTTCGGTCGATCCAAACATCAGTTCAACGCGCAAGTTTACCGAGGTCAAACTAAATGTGCCGGTTGACGAAACGAAGTTCAACAAGCCGCCAGCGCCGGCAACACCCTAGTAGCACAGAGATTCCTGTCTGTCCTTCTGTCCCTCGATAGGCTCAAGTGAGCATTGCGACGACTGGCAGGAATGCCTGTCGCACCTGTCAGAAAAATGCTCCTTAGCGCGGCTTAGCGTTGCGCTCAATTTAGACTCCGGCCCGCCGTTTTATTAAGAACGGCGGGCTTTTGCTTCTCCTGCAGGCAAATGGTGGCATGGAATGTAGCTTGCCCATTAACCAAGCGGTTGGAATCTCAGCAAGGAGCATTAACGTGAGCAAACGAATTTTTGCAATCCTAATTTCAATGACGGTCCTGGCAGGATCGTTTGGTTTACCAGCCTTCGCGCAAAGCGCCAGCTACGATGCGCAAGCGTCGAAAGTCCGCGCCAAGGTCGAGACTTTCGGCAACAACGCCAAGGTCGAAGTGAAGTTGCGCGACACTACGAAAGTGAAAGGTCATATCACGGCGATCGCGACGGATTCGTTCACGGTTTTGGACAGCAAGACCGGCGCGACAAATACGGTCGCTTATAACGAAGTCGTCTCGCTGAACAAAGCAGGCGCGGGCCCATCAACGACGACTTGGTTAATTATTGGTGGAGCTGCTGCGGGCGCGGTGATTACCTGGATCGCAGTGAAGCCGGCCTTCTGCGACGGCGGCGCACAGACGCGCGGCATCTGTTAACCACAGGCTTGTACAAACGGGGAGCCCGACTAAAACGGCACTCGCTTTATTTTTGTCTGGATGAAATTTGCTGCGAGCGCTTCTGGCTGCAGCGTGAGAAGCCTAGTCCAGAGTTTTACCGAATAAAACGTTGATCCAGTAGAAGGCGACCGTGCCGCTGCCAATGACCGCACAGGTAGCGACAGTGCGCCATAGAATGTCAGTCCCGGCAAATTTCCAGATGGCCAACAGCGCCGAGAGCACTGCCACCAGGATGCAGCCGCTCGTAGTCCAAAAGGAAATGCTTCTGACCATTTCCGGATTCAAGAAGCCACGCCTTTTCTGCCGCGGTTGCGAGTTTTCCAAATCAACCCCCGTGTGCTGAATTAATTTCGCCGCTCGTTTTGCAGCGATGTTAAGCGACGCCTGAACCCGGCGCAAGAAAATAGGCGCTGCTGGATAAATCAGTGCGGGGCGGGGCCGCGCGCGCGATCAATCACCCGCGGTCAGGCCTTTTCGAGTCCCGCGTATTTTTGCACCAATTTCTTTTGGCCAAATCCAGGAAAGGTGACGGTGAGCTTGAGAGAATCTCCCGCGCCTTCACGGCGCAGCACCAGCCCCCGACCATACTTCGCATGCTTCACGTAAGAGCCGGGGACGAATTCCGAGAGCGGTGATGGTTGCGTGTCGGGCGCAGCACTTTGAAGTCGCGATGAGCTTGATTTCACCGGGGGGCGAGCGTCCCGTGCGCGTTGATCTTTTGCCGCCTGAAAGCCGCCGCCAGTATTGCCTAATTGGCTTGCTCGCTGTTTGAAAAATTCGGCGATGGAATCGACGCTATCATAGGTTTTGCCGGTGTACTTCTTTTTCTCTTTTCGATATTCGCCTTGCTCGTATTCGATCGTTGTCGAACCGCGAGCGAAAGACAACCATGACTTTCCGAGTGACAAATCTTCTATCAATTCCAATGGCATCTCGTTCAGAAACTGCGAAGGTTCGGAAGCCAGTTCCTCGCCATACACGCGGCGCTTCATCGCATGCGTGACGTACAAAAACTTTTCGGCGCGAGTCATGGCCACGTAGCAAAGCCGGCGCTCTTCTTCCATCTCCGCCGGATCTGTAGCCGAACGCGAATGAGGAAATAGGCCGTCCTCGAGCCCGGCTATGAATACGATAGGAAACTCGAGGCCCTTGGCCGAATGTGCCGTCATCAATGTTACCGGCGCGTCGCGTTTGTACTGGTCCTGATCCGAAACCAAAGCCGAGTGATCGATAAACTCACGCAAGCCTTCAATACCGTTATCGTCATAATCTACTGCGGCGTTGACCAGCTCCTGCAGATTCTCTAAACGCGCTTCGGCTTCATCTGTCTTCTCGCCCTTGAGTGCGTACTCGTAGCCCGTGTCCAGAATGGCGGCTTTGACGATGTCCGAAACGAGAGAGTCGGAAATAATCGAGAGTTGCGCGTCAGCCGTTTCAGTTTGGGCATCGGACGTCGGAGTTTCAGCCACGCCCGCCATTTCGCCAAGCTTGAGGACGATTCGCCGAAACCCTCGTAATGCCGTAATAGCGCGCATGCTCAAACCATCGGGTTTTTCAATCGCCAGCTTGATTGTGTCCCACAGTGTCAAACCAAAGTCGTTCGCGCGCCGCGCAAGTTCCTCGACAGTTTGTTTGCCGATACCCCGCGGCGGACTGTTGATGACCCGTTGCAGGGCGATCGAATCGTTGGGATTCAAAGCTAATTTCAGGTAAGCAATGATATCGCGCACTTCCATGCGCTCGTAAAACGAAAAGCCGCCCACGATGTTGTAAGCCAAACCCGCACGTCGCATTGCTTCTTCAAAAACTCGCGACTGAGAATTTGTGCGGTACAACACCGCGGCGCGCACTTCGTAATCCTCGCGGCGATGTTCGACAATCTTTGATGCGACCCAACGCGCTTCAGCGTCAGCATCGAAAGCCTGGTAATAGCGAACTCGCTCGCCTTTTGGATTCGAGGTCCAGAGATTTTTCCCTTTGCGCTCGACGTTGTGTTTCACCACTGCCCCCGCAACGTCAAGAATCGTTTGGGTCGAGCGGTAATTTTGTTCGAGGCGAATAGTTTTGGTGTTGGCGAAATGCTTTTCGAAGTTGAGAATGTTGGTGATGTCCGCCCCGCGCCATTTGTATATCGATTGATCCTCGTCGCCGACGACTGCAATGTTTTGTTGCTTTTCCGTCAGTAAACCAATCAAAGCAAACTGAAGCGAGTTTGTGTCCTGGTATTCATCCACCAAAATGTATTTGAACTTGTTGTTGTACTTCTCGCGAACTTCGGGAACATCTCGCAGCAGACGCACGGCCTTGATCATCAGATCGTCGAAGTCCAGCGCGTTGTTGGCGTGCAGTCTCTCCTCGTACAACTTATAAACGCGGGCCATGGCGGCGCGGCGTTCATCGACATATTCGGCGCGAGCGGCGAAGGCGTCGACGTCCTCGCCTCGATTTTTAGCTGAACTGATCGCGGATTGCGTTGCGCGGACGCCGAGGTGTTTTTCGTCGTAACCCAAATCCTTAATACAGTTTTTGATCAACCGCTGTGAGTCGTCCTGGTCGTAGATTGTAAAGGTGCGCGTGTACTTGTCATTCAGTTTTTCGATGTCCTGCCGCAGGATGCGAACGCACAAACTATGAAACGTGGATACCAGTGGGCTGCTGGAAAGTTCCTGATCGCGCAGCAGACGCTGCACGCGCAGACGCATCTCTTCGGCCGCTTTGTTAGTGAAAGTAACTGCCAGAATATTCCACGGTGCTACGCCTTTTTCCGCGATGAGATAGGCAATGCGGTGCGCAATGACGCGAGTTTTGCCTGAGCCGGCACCGGCAAGAATCAGCAACGGTCCTTCAGTATGCTGGACGGCGATCTGTTGTTCGGGATTTAAGGAAGAAAGAAAATCCATTACCTAGTAAGCGGTTAGCAGTAAGCGGTGAGCGGAAAACCAAACACTCATCAGCTTTCTCTCAGGCTCTTTCTTAAGCCGTAAGTCAGCGCTAGACATTCATCCACTTGCCTTTCAGTCATACCGAGTTTGTGCTTATCAAGGTAGCCGACGCGATATGCGATTTCAAGTTGAGTGCTAATTTCATTCAGTGAACCCAACGCCACACTCAA
>DATAOU010000192.1:0-5816 GCA_036265575.1 Pyrinomonadaceae bacterium | reverse complement strand
AACGATGGGGGACAATTCTGGCACACGCTCCCGCAAGGGAATTGGCGGCTGCTCAAAGATGGCTTTGATCGTTTCTGACATGCTGGAATGCTTGCCAATCTTTAATGCCAGCGTGCCACTGAACAAACTATAGGCGGTCATGCCCACTGCATAGAGGTCCGACTGCGGCTTCACATCGCGGAAATTTTTCAGTTGTTCAGGCGGCATGTAGGCGAGCGTGCCTGCCATTTCTCCGGCTACAGTCACGCCGCTCATCCCTGACTGCGTAAAACTTTTTGCCAACCCAAAGTCCGTCAACTTTGCCGACAATGCATTGGCTGAACTACGCACCAGGATGTTTTGATCTTTAATGTCGCGGTGAATGTAGCCGTGGTCGTGCGCATGCGACAGTGCATCCAGCACCTGGGTGATTATTGCGACCGCTTCCGGTGAGGAGAGGTGTCCGCCGCGCGCGTCGGCGAGTCTTGCAGCGTCAGAGCCGTCGACAAATTCAGTTACGAGATAGACGACGCCGTTATGTACGCCGCGGTCTATAAACTCGACAATGTTCGGATGTTTGAGCGCAGCCGCTACATCAACCTCACGCATAAAGCGGCGCATCGCTTTGTCACTTACGGCAAACTCAGGTAAGAGCGTTTTGATGGCCACGGCGCGGCCGGTTTTTTGCTCGCGCGCCAGCGTCACGCAACCCATGCCGCCGCGACCGAGGACGCGAATCATCTCGTACCCAGGAATTGGCTGCGGCGTTTTTCTCAATTCGGCGCGACACTCTTCACACAAAAAAGTTAAGTGCTCGTCCGAGGTTGCGGCCTGGGCCTGTTCAGTACGGCCGCAATTAATGCATTTCACGGAAACGACAATCGGTTTCGCAGGGCTGCGGCTTGGTTGCGAATCCGCACCGGTTTCACCGGAAACAACTTCGACCTGCAAGATAGTTTCACCGCCCTGAATTTTGTCGCCGTTCTGTAGGTCAGCCTCCGAAACTTTGCGGCCATTGACGAAGGTTCCATTCGTCGATCCCAAATCGCGCAGCAGGCAGCGAGGCGGCGAAATTTCCAGCAGGCAATGATGACGAGAAAAGAAGCGGTCGTCAGGAAGATAAAGATGCGAGTCGGCAGTTCGCCCGATGAGGAAAGTGTCGGGCTGAGTAAAGCAAAAGACACGGTCTTTGTACGGGCCGGCTAGTACTTTTAAGTTGACTTGCATAAGAAAAGTCCAAAGTCCAATGTCCTACAAGCAGTTCAGAGTACAACCTTCAGGTTGAGTGTCTGGCTGGGTTATGCAAGCTGCAGCTTGTACTCTGAACTAGTTGAGCTTAAGCGCAAGGCACTGGACTTTGGACTATCTTTTAATCTCGAGATCGTCGAAGGCCACTTCGGTTACGTCGCTGGTGTACAAGCCGACCACGCCGCGCTTGAAGTTCTCCGTATCGGTAATCTTATCGACGTAATCCCCGTTGATGTAAAACGAAAGCTCCGTGCCGCGCGCGCGCACCTCGAGCTGGTTCGTACTGGTGCCGGTGCGGATGGCACTGGACTTGGCCCAGGGCACAACGGTTGTCTGTTGGCCACCCTTGTGTTTGATAACTTCGTATTGCGGATCTGTGCCGGTGTAAATCAAAAGCGCGTAATCTTCCAAGTCACCCGTCTTTGATCTTTGTCCGTGAACAATCAAGCCATAGCCGGTCGGTGACGGCGTGCCATCAACGCTGCGAACGCTGACCTTGACGTCTGCATTTCCGGTGTCATATTCGGCACTGGGCCCATACATCACAAGATACGTTTTCTCTTTTGAACGCATGTGATATTCGTCATTGTCATACCAGAGATCGCCATACTCACCGCGGTCAGTGGTCCATTTCTCTTCCGAAAAGTCATCGGTAACCAGCGGCGGCAGATTAACGTCGGAATTGATATTCGAAACATTGCTGTTTAGGTTTGAGTTGGTATTCGCGTTTTTGTTACCGGCGCGCAGATTCGTGTTTCGATTATTGCTGTTGTTCGTATTGGCATTCATGCTTGCCAGTACTATCAACATGATTACCACGCCGATGGCTATGATGCCGACCACCAGAGAGCCGCCGATAACCCACCAGATAGCGCCGGATTTCTTCCGCGTGGCCGGACCGGGAATTGAGGCCGGCGCTGGGGCCCAGTGCGGCGCCTGTGACGACTGTGCCGGTCTGGATCCTGGTTGTTGGGTTTGCGGGGATTGCGGAACGTTCGCCGGTGGCGTTGACGGATAAATCTGTGTGGCCGGTGGATTCGTGTCGCGGATTTCGGTGTATCTGACTGTGGCGTTGGGATCCGCGCCGGGCGCTGATTCATTTACCAGCGGTGTACCGTCTTCAAGGCAGAAGTTAAGCGACGCATCGGTATAAGTGCGATTGCAACTAGGGCAAATTTTCATTTTGTTAATGAACGGCGAAAACGCGACGACGGAATTGGTGACCGTGATTAGACCGGAAACATTATAGGGAAAGCATGAAGAGGCTCAAAGGCGGGGAGTTCTGAACTCAGTACTGTGGATCCGAAAACATATACGTTGGGTCGACAAACACTGAACCGTAAGCAGTAGCGACCGGGTCTGGAGGGTGTCGAGTTCGCCATTGGACATGCTTAGACGGTTAAGCATTCAGTGGCTTGCCGCAGCGCCCACAGAATTTGGTGCCGGGAGCGTAGGAGGTACTGCAGGATTTACAAATCACTTCCACCGAACGCGGCGGGCGCCAATCTAGTGAACCGGCGCCAATGGGAATGCCGCACTTGCCGCAGAAACGAATGCCGGCCGAGTACTGCGTGTGACAGCGCGGACAGGCCAGTGTTGCAGCAGCGCCGACAGGTTGACTTCCGATAGCCGCTTGTTTGAGTTCGCTGGTCCCGACGCGTTCAAACGAACGATTCCCACACCGGCCGCAGAATTTTATCCCTTCCGCGAATCGTGAACCGCATTGCGTGCAGGCCACGATGTGCGGTGCGCTGACCGCGCTGCCGGTGCGGCTATCTAAACTGCCGCCCCGCGATGGCGACAAATGTTCGCTGCCGGCCGCGCTCTTAAACTGGGCCTGAATGATTTGCTCGATGCCATCCGCGCGCACTTCGATCACTCGTTCGTCATCAACTTCACCGGCGCGCGAAACTCGCAACACGTGCTGGCCGGGCACTACGGAACGCAAGACGACGCGACCCGAGCGGCCCACGCTGCCATGACGTTCGTCGTCGACATAAACCTCCGAACCCTGCGGCGCCATCACAATTAGAGGTGAATCCGCGCTGGGCCGAGTTTCGGGTCGCTTACTGACGGCCACATTCAGTTCCTCAAACCAGTCGGCCGCGTTTTGCGAACGCGCGTCCGGTTCGCGCTCGAGCGCATGCATGATTGCCTTTTCAACTTCTGAGGGAATGTCGGAACGAAGCGTCGATAACGGCGGCGGGGCTTGCATCAACTTCTGCGCAACAAGCTGAGTAAGGTCCCCGATAAAGGGCGGACGTCCGCCCAACATGTGATAAGCAATTGCACCCAACGCATAGATATCGGCGCGTGCATCGAGTGTCACACCCGTTTGCATCTGTTCCGGAGCCATGTATTCGGGTGTGCCGATTATGCCGCGCGATTGTGGACCACTTTCGGAAGTTGCTTCCGAACGATCGGCACTGACAATCTTAGCCAGACCAAAATCGCCAACCTTAACAAAACCGTCGGACATACTGGCGCCGGCCGGCTTTCGTTTCTGCATCAGGAAAATATTGGCCGGTTTCAAATCGCGGTGCAGTATGCCTTCGTCGTGAGCGGCTTCCACGCCGGCCACGGCCTGACCGAGAATGGTGATGGTGCGCTGCAAATCGAGTGTGCCTTCCCGGCGCAGCAGTTGATAAAGGCTCTCGCCTTCAACGTACTCCATTACCAAAAAGAAAACGCCATCGGCGCTTTTGCCAAAGTCGGTAACGTCAACCACATTGGGATGGCGAATCGAAGCAGCCGCACGTGCCTCGCGTTCAAAGCGCGCAATGGCTTCGCCTTCCTGCAAATCTTCGTCGTTAAGGATGTCCGGCCGGACCGTCTTTACCGCCACCCGGCGGGTGACGAGGTTCTGATCGCGAGCCAAATAAACCTGGCCCATTGCACCTCGTCCCAGACGTTTTTCGAGCAGGTAACGCGAGGAGAGTAGTCGTGGGCCGGGCAAAGTTTGCTTGGTCTTTGCCTCATCTGATGGGCACACTTCCACGTCGTCTTCGTAGCAAGTTTCACATCGTGGACATTCGCGCATTCTTGGGGGAACGTAACCCTTAGCTGCCTGGTGGTTGTTGCTCTAGGCTGCTTGCAGTTGAGAAGTACACGCTGAGCATCTGGTCGCTTCGATATGAATCGAAGAGAAGCAGTAAGGACATTCCCTGGTTAGTTCCACAACTTCGTCCTGCTTGCGGCGGTTGATGGCTTTAATGATCAGAAAAACAACAAAGGCGATGATCAGGAAAGCGATCACCTCGTTAAGGAACACGCCATAGGCAATTACGGGCAGACCTCGAACTTGCGCATCAGCCAGCGACGCGGGATGTTTCCCGGAAATGTCTATGAACAAATTTGCAAAATCGACGCCACCCAAAAGGAGACCGACGGGCGGCATGATGATCCCCTCCACCAGTGAGGTGACGATTTTGCCAAAGGCCGCGCCAATAATAACCGCCACGGCCAGATCGAGAACGTTGCCACGCGCGATGAACTCACGAAATTCTTTTATCATTTGGGGCTCCTCTTGGGTTGGAGTGGCATAGACTTTAGTCTGTGCTTCCTTAGCGAGAACGAACTGAAATCTAAGACACTAACTTTGTCAGGTGCTGCAGGTACTTCCCGACTTTGAGTCTTGTGTTTTCACGAAAGAACACAGACTAAAGTCTATGCTACCTATTGGCACTTCTGAGCTGCTTTGTATCCGGCCTTTTCGGCTTCTTCCGTACTCTTGAAAAGAATGCGATTAGTTTCTTTCACCTCGATCACCGGCCGGCAAGTGTGGGAATAATAAACCTTGCTTTCCCGGTCGCCTATTATTTCGTTTACTTCGTTTTCGCCTTCTTCGGCCGCGGCTGTATCTTCCTGATCCTTTGCCTCGCGCCGCGCGGCTATTGTTTTCTCAGCGGTCTCATCTAGCAGATGAAAGCTCGCGCCTCCAGCCACCAGCGACAACGTCATTTGAAAGTCAGCGCAGCGAATGCGACTGCCGCGTATTTTCCATGATTCCCAAGCGTTTGGTAAGTGCAGCGACTGCGAGATTCCAGCGACAAAGTCCGGCACAGTTTGCCACTTGTACGAACTTTCATAACCGAGCCAAAGCGAACTGAGACGGCTATCAAGGAATTCGAGCGAGATAGTTCTGACGCCAGCGAAGGCCGACTTATCGAGGTCCGCAGTGAACGCCGGATTTATGGTCGTCCTGGAGACCCCAAATTCGTCCACGCGACCGAAGGCGAGGTGTGGTAAACGCGTCTTCACTTGTGCGGCGGTCATGCCCAGCTGAAATCCAAACAACTCAGCGCCCGGCGGGAGGTCCGCCAGTTTCATCGTGCATTGCGTCGTTTGTGCACGGACCTGTATAACGCCGGACCAGGCTAAGAGAAAGGCAGCGGCGATTAGCAAGAAACAGTATGGGCGAAGAGAGGCTGAAGCTAAGGTCATAATATTGGACCGCTATTCGATGAGAGAATGAATTAGTTTCTCCAGTTCGTCGGGCTCGAACGGAGTAGACACGTATTCATTGCAGCCCGCGGCAAGTGCTGATTCACGAAACTGGTCCGCGCCGTAAGCAGACACAGCAATGATTG
>DATAOU010000191.1:0-5332 GCA_036265575.1 Pyrinomonadaceae bacterium | reverse complement strand
CTACCGCTCTCGGTGGTGTTATTGATCGACCGCGGTGGCTGCATTGATCCATTCGGCAATGAAGTGCGGCGGGCATCAAACGAGGCGCTGGCGCGTTTGAAGGAAACGGACGAAGTGGCAGTCATGACCTATCACGACAATGTAGAGTTGCTGCAGGAATTCACGCGCGACCGGTCGCAGATTGCCGACGCTCTGGAAAGAATTCCCAGGAACAACACCTGGGCCGACCACTGCCTGAACAAAGCCTTCTATCAAGCTGCGGATTACATGGAGAAGGCCGGTAACCCGGTAGGGCGTCGCGTGATTATCACCATCACCGGAATAACGCGAAACTTTGACTGCGGCCATGGACCATCTGGCAAAGCCGCGAAGCAGGCTATATTCGAATCTGGAAGCGTCGTCTGCGGACTGGTTCCCAAGTCGCCGGTGCAGCGAATGGAGAATTCATTGATGGTTTTTGGCACGCACGTGGGTGGAGTGTTTAGCGCAGTGCTGGACATCAAGCAACTCGCGGAGGAAACCGGCGGTGAGGTGTTTGAAGAGAAACCTGAGCAACTGAACACGACTTTTAAGACGTTGATTGAGCACCTGCGCACTCGCTACAACCTTGGCTTTGTGTCATCGAATAAGAAAAGAGATGGCACTCTGCGAAAACTCAAAATCGATCTGACACCCAGTGCGCAAAAGTCGAACGGCAAACTAGTTGTCAAAGCGCGGCGAGGTTACATTGCGCCTAAAGAAAAATAGGACTGCATTTGATGACGGAGGCTGATTACCCAACCGCTGACGACACCGACCCCGACAATCCATTTCCGGAGCCGGTTGCAATTCCCATCACCGACGTGTTTGACCTGCACGCGTTTCAGCCGCGCGAGGTGAAGCTGGTTGTTGAAGAGTACTTGAGTGAAGCGCGGCGATTAGGGTTTCGTCAGATCAGAATTATTCACGGCAAAGGCATTGGCGTGCAGCGTGAAATTGTCCGCGCGACTCTGGCTCGAACGCCGTTTGTGCTGGGTTGGACGGATGCGCCCCCGGAAGCGGGCGGTTGGGGCGCCACGATTGTTACGCTGGCAGTTGAGTAAAGCAAATTTTCAGTATTTGAGCCCGCGAAGCGCGGCGTGAGCATAAAGCCTGAGGTGAAGCGAAGCGGAACCCCAGGATCGTTTGACGATTAATACGAAAGCCCGCGAAGCGGCCGAGAGCGATCACGAGGTCATCATTGCGTAAGCGCTCTCGAACGCTTCGCGTGCTCGATTTTCTTTAATTGACAGTAACCTGGGGTTCCGCTTCGCTCCACCCCAGGCTTTATGCCCTCACCCGCTACGCGGGTTTATGAAATCTATTTCTAAACCAGCAGCCCTTCGATCAACTCGCTAAGCCACGGCATGTCGATCGGCTTGGTTACATACGCATTGAATCCAGCGGCTTTCGCATCCGCGCGAAAATCTGTTTCCTGGTGGGCCGTGACCGCAATCACGGGAACAGTTTTGAATCCATCGCAAGCGCGAATTTTTTCGGTAGCCGCAATGCCGTCCATAATTGGCAAACTCAGATCCATGAGAATGATGTCCGGGCGCTCGCGTTCCGCGACTTCGACCGCCTTCTCGCCATTGTCGGCTTCGACGATGCGATAGCCAAGTTGCTCCAACTCCAGGCGCATGAAATAGCGCGCGTCTTCCGAGTCTTCCACAATCAAAACTGTTTTATGCTGGGAATCTTTTTCTGCCATTGGGGTCCATTCATGGGCCGGAAAAAACTCCGAAGGGTTCGGGTAGCGTAATAAACCTTGAAGTTTTGCGGAGTGCAACGAATGTAAGGTGCGGTTGAACTTATGTCAAGATGGGCTCCCTGCGCGGCACTAACGCAGTTTGAATTGAGATGACTGAATGTTGTGAAGCCCGTCGGGACAGGGTTTCGTCGCTGTGACATTCACCTTCGTCGCCCAACAACTTCAGACTCGAACCCTGGTAGCTATTGCTTTGCGAAGAAGCAACCTGAAGGTTGTACTCTGAACTGCTTGACGCTTCTAATTCTTCCCCACATCCGAAAACTTCACATTAAGAATGGGATATTCTTTCCAATCTTTGTAGTCGTAGTGCCACCATTCCGGCTCGTAGACAGAAAATCCTTCCGCTGCCATCGCGCTTCGCAAGAGTTCGCGCAAACGCTTTGCTTCCGGCGGCGCACACTCGTAGTTAACGTGTGCACGTTCTGTCATCTCGTCATACTCGCTTGGCATCCTTACCGTGACGCCCGTTTTCAGATCAAACAAAGAGAGATCAACGGCACAACCCCGATTATGGCGTGAGCCCTTGCTCGGATCGGCGACGAATATCTTCTTATCGTCGGGCGTTGCATCCCAAAAAACTTTTGTTACCGACCATGGCCGGTAACCATCGAATACAACCAGCCCGTAACCTTGCTTGCGCACACTCTGGTTGACTCGGACCAGCGCTTCCGCAGCCGGCCTCTGCAAAAACGCTCGTGCCTGCGAGTACACTGCTTTGCCGAGAAAATTCTTTTTGGTTGCGTAACGAACATCAAGCTTGATCGTCGCATCGAGCTTCACAAGTTCCACGAGATCTGGTTTTCGAAACGGCCCAGCTTCGGTCGGCGGTCCTTGCGAAAACGCTGCGGAAGCCAACGCCAGCAACAAGATGAACAAAAATCTAGAACGTCGCATACCCATTTCCTCAATGTCGTCAAGAAGTTCAGAGTCCAGGCTTTAGCTTGCTTCTGATTGGCGTAAGCTCAACGTGAAGGTTGTACTCTGAACTCCTTGACGCTAATAACCATTAATGCCCGTCATCGATTGAAACCCAACACAGAAACCAGTTATAAAGTAAGGCCTAAATATTCATGCATCTGCTGACAGGAGAATCTCATACTTGCCGCAAAGTAGACATCGAAAAACCACCAAAGCGAAGAAGCGTCCGAAGGGGCCATACTCGCCTGCTAAACCGATCGCCGCAAAGGGCGGCAATCAACAGGCGCGAATCATCGCAATTGTCATTGTGCTGGCGCTGGCCACTGCGGCTATCGCTTATCTCTTTATGAACCGCAGCAAGACTAGTGGCACTGAAGTTACCACCGCATCGGGGTTGAAGTATGTGGACCTGGCCGAAGGCTCTGGAGCCTCACCTCAGGTCGGCCAAACCGTTTCCGTCAATTACACCGGCACACTTGAGAACGGAAAGAAGTTCGACAGTTCTTACGATCACGGGAAGCCTTTTGAATTCCCGATTGGAAGAGGCCGCGTGATCAAAGGCTGGGACGAAGGCCTGATGACGATGAAGGTTGGCGGCAAACGACGCTTGATCGTTCCTGCTAATCTCGGCTACGGAGCAAGCGGTTCGCCTCCCAATATTCCACCAAACGCAACCTTAATCTTCGAAGTTGAGTTGCTCGGCATCAAGTGATTCCAGACGCTCAGACACCAGATCTGGCTGTTTCCCCTTTTGCGCCTGGCAAGTCATGTCACCGCATTGCAATCTGATTACATTTCAGAATAGACAGCACGGGCGCTGTGTTCGCAGAGTATGATTTCAGCATCGGAATTTTTACGAATGTTGAAATTAGATCTGCAGGACATCAAGGAGTAAGAGTTATGAAGGACACCCGATGGCGGAGAACTTTCTACGCGCTGCTGACGGCTCTGTTTGCACTTAGTCTGACGACTTCTGCTTTCGGCCAGGGCCGAGGTGGGGGCGCGGGTGGCGGGCGAGGATCCGGCGCTGGCAACGGGGGTGGACCACCCGCCGGAGCTGGAGTAAGTGGCGGGTTGGGAAATGCCTCATCGCGATCTAACGGGCGCTCGGATAACGGTTTGGGAAACGCTTCCGACCGCTCGAACGGAAGATCAGATGCGGGACTAGAGCGCGCGCGTATAGCGAGCGAGAATTTGCACAGCGCCGATCGCGATTTGCGGGACCATCCGGGCGTGGCGAACACGCTGCATACGAACGCCAACGATCTGCGCGCGGGATACCAAACAGCGTTACAGACAAATCCAAATCTGAAGTTTGGCCAGTACGTAGCAGCAACAAGACTGGCACAGAACCTTGGCAGCCGGTTTCCGGCCATAACCCGGAGCGCGATTCTTGACGGGCTCGCTTCGGGAAAAAGTATCGGGAGAACCTTGCAGGATTTGGGTCTTAGTTCGCAGGAAGCGAGTGACGCAAAGAAACAAGCCGAAGCTGAAATCAAACGAGCCCGGAATTAAAACTATATCAAGCTTCGGATTTTAAAGGGTTTGCAGTTAACTGCGGGCCCTTTTTCTTTTTCAATAATATTCGTTATCTGCTGAATGGCCGTCGGGAACGGCGTTTGCTAACTTCAATTGTTGAGAGGTAATCTCGGTCCAAAACTATCATCGAAAAGAGGCCACCACCGATGAGCGCGAGTACGCTGACCATCACCGACAATCGCACCGGAAAACAATATGAACTGCCGATCGAGAATGAAACGATCAAGGCAATGGATTTGCGCCAGATCAAAACGTCCGACGATGATTTTGGTTTGATGACTTACGATCCGGCTTTTATGAACACCGCTTCCTGCAAGAGCCGCATCACTTTCATCGACGGCGACAAAGGCATTCTCGAGTATCGTGGCTACCCGATCGACGAACTAGCCGAAAAGAGCACTTATCTCGAAGTCGCGTACCTGTTGCTGCACGGGGAACTACCCGACGCAGCGCAGTTGCAGGAATGGACGCACAACATCACCTATCACACGTTTATTAACGAGAACATCAAAACGGTAATGGACGGATTCCATTACAACGCGCACCCGATGGGAATGTTCGAAGCAACGCTTGGCGCGCTCTCAACTTTTTATCCCGATGCGAAGCAGATCTTTGACGTGGAATGCCGGCGCAAACAAATCTACCGGCTGGTGGCCAAGGTCCCGACAATCGCGGCGTTCGCCTATCGGCATCGCATTGGCATGCAGTACGCCTATCCCGACAACGACCTCGGATATGAAGGCAATTTTCTAAACATGATGTTCAAGACGACGGAGTTGAAGTACAAACCAAATCCGGTGCTTGAACGCGCGCTTTCCGTTCTGTTTATTCTGCATGCCGATCACGAACAGAATTGCAGCACCAACGCCATGCGCAGCATTGGCAGCGCTCAGACAGATCCATTTTCGTCTTTGGCAGGCGCGGCGGCCGCTCTTTATGGACCACTGCACGGCGGCGCAAACGAGATGGTTCTGCGCATGCTGAAAGAGATTGGTTCAAAAGATAAAGTCCCTGAATACATCAAGCGTGTTAAGGCGGGAGAATTTCGGCTGATGGGCTTTGGCCATCGTGTCTACAAAAACTACG
>DATAOU010000190.1:0-5751 GCA_036265575.1 Pyrinomonadaceae bacterium | reverse complement strand
GGAGTTCCGGGACCAGTTCCTTTTCTCTTCGCAAAGAGACTACGCTTCACGCACGGCTATCGGTTCCAGCGCTGGTTCGCTTGGCCGGCTGCCGGCGTCGCGCTGACTGCCCGTGCCTGGCGGCAACGGTGGCGGTGGGTTAGCCACCAGGACTTCAAGCGCCGACTCAATCACTTCGCTTATCCGCGAGACAAAAACGATCTGCAATTGCTTGCGCACGTCTTCCGGCAGGTCTTCAATGTCGGCTTCGTTGCGCGCCGGCAGCATGATGCGACGAATGCCGGCGCGATGTGCCGCCAGTATCTTCTCTTTCAAACCGCCAACTGGAAAAACTAAACCGGAAAGTGTTATCTCACCCGTCATCGCCGTATCCGGACGAACGCGCCGGCCGGTGTAAAGCGAAGCCAGTGCGGCGGTGATCGTGACGCCGGCGCTTGGCCCATCTTTGGGAATCGCTCCGGCGGGCACATGCAGATGCACACCATATTCCTTGAACATATCCGGATTGATGCCAAACTCGTTCGCGTGTGACCACAAATAAGACTGGGCCGCGCGTGCCGATTCCTGCATTACTTCGCCAAGTTGTCCGGTAATCGTCAAGCCTCTGCCCCCGGGAAGCAGCGTCGCCTCAATGAACAAAACTTCGCCGCCCATTTCGGTCCAGGCCATGCCGGTCGCCACTCCCGCGGGCAATTCCTTGCGCGCCTGCTCGGGATAAAAGCGAGGAGCGCCAAGATAATCGTGAAGGTCTGCGGCGTCCACATTGACTGTTTCCGCTTCTCCCTGCGCTATCTTCAAAGCCACCTTGCGCGCAATGCTCCCAATCGTGCGTTCGATTTGCCGCACACCGGCTTCGCGCGTGTAGCGCGTTGCTATCACTTCAACTGCCTCGTCTGCGAGCGTTAGTTGGCCGGGCTTCAATCCATTCTCTTCCGTTTGACGGGGAATGAGATACCGCTTGGCAATCTGCAGCTTCTCCATATCGCTATAACCCGGAATAGCAATTACTTCCATGCGGTCGCGCAGCGGCGCGGGAATTGGCCCAAGCTGATTGGCCGTGGCGATAAAGAAAACGCGTGATAGATCAAACGGCAGATCCAGATAGTGGTCGCGAAACGAATTGTTCTGCTGCGGATCCAGAATCTCGAGCAGCGCCGACGACGGATCACCGCGATAGTCGTTGCCCAACTTGTCTATTTCGTCGAGCATCAGCACGGGATTGTTCACACCCGCGCGTCGCAGCGACTGAATAATCCGGCCCGGCATCGAGCCAATGTAGGTGCGCCGGTGACCGCGCAGTTCCGCTTCGTCGCGCATGCCGCCCAGCGACATCCTTTCGAACTGGCGACCCAGCGCGCGCGCAATTGACCGGCCGAGGGAGGTTTTGCCGACTCCCGGTGGGCCAACAAAACAAAGAATAGGACTCTTGGTGTCTGGCCTGAGTTTGATGACTGCGAGGAACTCAAGAATGCGTTCCTTAACGTCTTCCAGACCGTAATGATCTTCGTCGAGAATCCGGCGCGCTTCCTTTAGGTCGAGCTTATCTTCCGAAGACTTACGCCAGGGCAACTCAAGGACGTAATCCAGATAGGTGCGAATCACGTGATAGTCAGGCGCGGCTGCGGGAAGTTTTTCCAAACGCTTCAACTCGCGTTCTGCTTCCGTTCTCACTTCATCGGGCAAGTCTGCCTTCGTCAGGCGCTCACGCAACAGGTCGGCTTCGGCTTGTTCACCGCTTTCGTCTTCGCCCAACTCTTTTTGGATGGCCTTCATCTGCTGACGCAAAACGTAATCGCGTTGCGCCTTGTCCATTTCCGATTGCGCCTCGGTGGCAATCTTGGAGCGCAGTTGAATAATTTCCAGTTCCCGTGCCAGGTAGCCATGGGCCAGTCGCAACAGATCGTCGGCGGTATCGGCTTCGAGCATCTTCTGTTCCTGCTCGACGCCCAGGTTCAGGATTGAACCCAGAAAATAAGCCAGCCGTACCGGGTCTACCGAACCGAGAATTGCAACTCGCACCTCAGGCGGAATTCCCGGTAACAACGCCAGCGCCTGCTGGACCATCGACTGCACGTTACGTTTGGTGGCCTCTACTTCTTCGGTGTCCTTCGTTTGCACGTCGGGCAGAATCTGCACGACCGCGCGCAGGTAAGGCTCTTCTTGTTTCCACGAAATAACTTTAACGCGATCGGTACCTTGCGCGATGATGTGGACCGTGTCCTCGAGGCGTTCCATGCGCTTGATCATAGCGAGCGTGCCCACCTGGTAGATGTCAGCTGCTTTTGCGTCTTGAGTGCCAAGCGTCACGTCAGGACGAACGGTGATGCAGCCCAGAAGTTTTTCTTCAGTACTCAGCGCTGCTTCGACCGCCGCTACCGAGCGCGGCCGTCCGACGGACAGGGGAACAACTGTTTCCGGAAAGAGCGTTGTGTTTTGCAAAGCCAGAACGGCAACCTCAAATGGCTCGCCCGGCTTTGGCTCCGGCTTCACCGGCTCAGGAGCCGCGATGTCAGTCTCCGTCTTCGTTTTGTCAGGGTTTTCTGCCATTGTTAATTATCCTGGAGAAACTTTTCTGTGAGACGCCAATCTTACTTGCAATGCAAATTAATTATTAGAAGCCCGTCGCGGTAATCATGGGCGAGTGATGCTTCTTCTATCGGACAGGGAAACTGGATTGTCTTTTCAAAGCGGCTGTAAGTGATTTCCATTTGCTGGTAACTAAAGCCTTCTTTATAGACCGTGTCACGCCTGCAACCTCTGACTCTCAAGCTAGCCTGATCCAAATCGATCTCCAGCTCGTCGGCGCAAATGCCCGCAACATCGAGCTTAACCATCCAGCCATCTGCCGTGCGATAAACGTCGGCGGCCGGATTCCACAGGCGACCCGACGGCCGCACACGATGAGAGACCGTTAGCAGGGAAAGCTCACGATTGGGATTTCGCATGATTCATAGGATACGGAAACTGTGCAAAGTAGCAAGAGGGGAGACCCCGAGGTCTCCCCTTATTTGATGTACCTGTTTGAGGTTGGTTAGCCGAAGATTTTGCCCCAGAAAGATGATCCACGGGAAATGTCTTCCAGCGCCGCGCCAAGTTCGCGATCAGCCTCAGTTTCCACTGCCACGTCGGCCATGGAAATAATGCCGCGCAGATTGCCGTGCTCGCTGACAACCGGAATACGGCGCACTTGTTTGTCAGCCATCTTCCTAATCACCTCAATAACGCGCTCGTGCGGGCGCGCCGTGTGGACGTCGGTCGTCATTACCTCTTCCGCGCGCGTGGTGCTGCAGTCCTTACCTTCTGCCACTGCGCGCATGACGATGTCGCGATCGGTGACTAAGCCAACCAGCTTGCCGGTGCCGTAGTTGGCGCCGCTCGGCCGGGTCTCCTCGGGTGTGGCGTGGCCATTGCCGTTGCCGCGACCATAATCAACTACCGGAATCACGCCGGTATCTTCCTCTCGCATCATGATCGCCACTTCGCGCAAGGTAGTATCGCGAGTGGCGACCGTTAGGTCGCGCGTCATGATGTCGCGAACCCTGAGTCGCGAGCGTGAGCCGCGATCGTAATAGCGCGACTCAGCTCGATAGTCGCGACCCTCACTTGGGCGGCGTAGATTTTCCTGCGGATAGTTTCTTGAGTAATCGTTGTAGCGCGGCTCGTTGTATTCGTAGTCGGCGCGTTCGCCGAACCTGCCTCTGCCAAAGTCACGCCGGTCGTAATCGTCGGCCGAACGTCCCGGGTTCTCGTAAGGATCGTTAAAGTTCCAGGGTCGTTCGCGGTCAAAGCGATCATTGCGGGTATCAAATTCGCGGTCGTTCTCGTTGCGGTATCTTGCCATTTCGTATCCCTCCTCGCGTTCTCACAAAAGAAAGTAAAGCCCCGCTTGAAGACGAGGCGAGCTTCTTGAATTTTCCTGGGGGCTACAACTAACTGGGGGAAAACTGAGCGGGGAACAGCGAGAATACTATCCTTAAAACTCCCTTACTGCCAGCCAGCAACCTAAAGCGTGGGAATTAGGTCTCTCTGTGCAACCTCTGTGCTCTTTGTGTCTCTGTGGTGAATCTAAAACGATTGCCCACCGCAGAGACACAAAGGACGCACAGAGATTAAGTACTCCACAACATTACTAAGCGACCGATCTATACTTTTTATCTTCCTCCCACTTCCACTTCGGCAACCAACTGGACTCTCGACGTGATGTCCAGCGTACCTACTTCAACTGGCGTGGGCGCTGCTGCCTGAGCGCGCATCAGCGTCTGTTCCGCGTAAATTGGTCGCGGTCGTTCAAAGCCTTCTTCCTGAACTTCCACAATGCGAACCACACGACCGCCCAGTGCTCTGGCAATCACCTGTGCTTTGCTGACTGCTTCGCGGGTTGCGTCCGCCAGCGCCTGATCGTGTGCGGGCTGGTCCTTTCGCAAAGTAAAAGAGATGCCGGAGACATCGTTCGCTCCCGCCTGCGAAGCAGCGTCGATTACGGCGCCGACTTTTGTAAGGTCAGCGAGTGTGACAGTCACGCTGTTGCGTGCTTCATAACCGACAATACTCGGGGGCTGGTTCTCTTTGTAAACACGCTGCGGTTGCAAGCTGTAGCCGCTGGTTTTTATCTCAGCGCCAGCGCCGACCGCCGCTTTAAGGGCACGGACGACCGCATCGCTCTTGTTCGCATTCTGCTGTTGCGCATCGAGGGCAGCCCGCGCCTGGGTCACAACTGAGATGTTGAGTATCGCAGTATCGGGTTGCGCCTGGACTATCGAATCACCGCTCACCATAACTTTAGTCAACGATCTGGAATCGCTTTGTATGGCGGCGGTGGAACCGCTTTCGGCTAAAGGGCGCAGCTCGCGCACGTCGAATGGGGTGCCCTCCATGTAAGTGGTCATCACATCCGTTTTGACTTCACCGATAGCTTCCACTTCAGCGGCAACCATGAACCATTTCTCGCTTTGGTATCGTTGCGCATTGAGAAGCAGGTACTTCTGATTGCCGGAAACAATCACCCAACCACCGGCCTCAACTGTCTTTTGCAAGCGGCCCCGGACAGTAATTTCCTTGGCGAATACCTGACTGGTGAAAAGCATTAGCAGGGAAAATACGCCAAGCACGGTTACGAATTTCGTTAATAATTTTCCACGCATAATATTTCCTCTTCCAACCTTCGGATTGGGCGTTCGTTGTAAAGCAAACTGTTAGTTTGCGGTGGTTGCCCCGACGTTATGTTTGAGTGGGCATCCACCAACGCAACCCTAACAGCTTGCTTTAGGTTTTGCGCCACCTTTGGAGAACGACTCAGCCGCCGTAATCTTGCGGTAAGTAGGACAGGCATTCCTGCCTGTCTGCCAGTCAAGGCAACTTGACCTACTAAAGCGAGGGCATGAATTGCCTGTCCTATTCGTTGGTCCTTTAATACTGTTTTGTTACGATTCATGCAATGCAATCAATCGGTACTGACAATACGGATTCCAGCGAGGCGGCAAACTCGCCCCGCACAATCGTAGCCGGTCGCCTTGAAGATTTGCCGGTTGGAAGCCGGAAAACAGTCGAATTGCCGAACGAACGCGAGATTGCTCTCTACAATATTGATGGCGAATTCTATGCCATCGAGAATTGGTGCCCGCACAAAGGCGCGCCTTTGTCGGAAGGGATTCTTTGCGATCGGGTGATCGAATGTGATTGGCACGGCTGGCAGTTTGATTTGCGCAGTGGGGAGTGTCTTACCGTGCGGGAGAAGATTCAGACTTACGATGT
>DATAOU010000189.1:0-13547 GCA_036265575.1 Pyrinomonadaceae bacterium | reverse complement strand
TTCCGGAGTTTGTTCCGCCGCCAAAATTTCCACAAAGGCATCAGCAAAAGTCGAGAAGCGGTACGTCTGCGCGATGTGCCGGTTCAGCGAGGCCGAGTTGTATTGAGTCAACACAAAGATGCGAATGACATCCGAGTTGATGCAGTTAGAGATAGGCACATCAACCAGACGGTACTTGCCACCGAGGGGCACGGCGGGTTTCGATCGTTGCTGGGTCAGCGGAAACAGACGCGTTCCGGCGCCTCCGCCAAGAATAACTGCAAGTAAATTGCGCTTCTCGGGCATTGGTTTAAGCTGCGATGTGGAAGTGTTCGGCAGCGAGCATAGACGCAAAGTGCAATCACTTTCAAGCCTATATCTCAGCTATCTCTTGTTCTGATTTCAGTATTCTCCGTTCCGCTGTGCGAAATCGTAACGAACGACTGCTCACCACGGAGTCACAAAGGACACAATGGACGCACAGAGATTACTCAAACCAGGAGACCAAACTTCATTAGAAATTGGGTAGGGGATTTAAAAGAAAACTGTCTAGTACTGAAGAGCCGCGCTGCCGTTGGATTTAATGCCCGCGGCTTCCTGGGCAATCTTTACACCGACACTCGCGCCGATGCGAGTGGCACCCGCCTCAACCATCTTGCGAGCATCATCAAGGCCCTTAACGCCACCGGAAGCTTTAACGCCCAGGTCGGCGCCCACCGTACGGCGCATAAGCGCTATGTCGGCCACCGTCGCGCCGCCTTTGGAAAAACCCGTTGACGTCTTTACGAAATCTGCGCCGGCATCTTTCGCGGCGAGACAGGCGCGCACTTTTTCATCGTCCGTCAGCAGCGCAGTCTCAATAATAACTTTGCACGTGACATTGTATTCATGCGCCACTTCAACTACCGAGTGGATGTCATGTTCCACGAGACAATCGTCGCCGCTTTTCAGCGCCCCGACGTTAATAACCATGTCAACTTCGCGCGCGCCATCGAGGATTGCGCGCCGCGCTTCATATGCTTTTACATCCGAAAGCGTAGCGCCGAGAGGAAAGCCAATGACGGTGCAGACCGGCACTCCACTGCCCTGCAGGTTGCAGGCCGCAGCGCGCACCCAGGTTGGATTCACACAAACGGATGCGAAGCCATAACGTGCCGCTTCTTCACAAAGCACGCGTATGTCTTCATCGGTTGCCTCCGGCTTTAGCAGTGTGTGGTCAATCAGGCTGGCCCAGTCGCGGGCTGATGAAGTCTGACCCAGTACCAGACCGATGCGCGCGGCTCCGGCATCGACGATGCGGTGCATGCGCTCGGGACAACGATTGAAACATTCCGAAGTGCAGCCACACATCTTCGCCTGATCCGCGCCGTCGCCATTAAGGCGCGCCACGATAGCGTCAGTGATCTGCTCAATCAGGAGTTGAAGGTCGCCGTTGTTCGAGTGTTGCATTAAGTGAACTCCAACACATTCTAACACGTTCAATGAGGCTTGTTTATTACTGCGACCACCGCCACTGGGATCGCGGTCGCCTGCTACTGGGATCGCGGGCGTCCCGCCCGCAATGAGCGCGCAACGCGGACCACTCGATCCTTAACCGGCTCTGGCAACACAGCACTGCAGGCGGGACGCCCGCTGTCCCAGTGAGTAACTTGAAGCTAAACTTTGGGTTCAACTCGCCACAACAACGCCGTGTCCTGACGGCCGCCAGTGACGAGCGTGTGGCCGTCGCGGCTGAACGCGACGGGATACCGCGCTTCGTCAAGGCGCGCCAGCAGCGTGCCGGTTTGTGGATCCCAGAGCATTACGCCCTTGTCGTTACTGGTCGCCAGCAGGGTGCCGTCCGCGTTAAAAACTACGGACGACGTTTTGTAGCCGATGGGCGGTAGGGCGAGTTTCAGCTCCCCAGTCTCAACGTTCCATAGCTTCCCCGCCGTCTGCTTGTCGTTTGATGCCGTCGCCAGCCACCGGGCGTCGGGACTGAAACTCGCATCGGTGCCTTCGCTCTTCGGAAGTTTGAAAAGCAGTTCTGCGGTCTTCACATTCCACAAACGCGTGTCGCCCGCAGTAAAGGTTGCAATCGTGCGACCGTCAGGAGAAAACTCAAAACCCTTCATGTAACCTTCGAGGAGACCTTTCGGCGCCACCTGCCCGAGCCGCATTCCGGTTTCAACCTCCCAAAGTTTCATCCCGCCTTCCTGTTCGATCGTCAGCAAGGCGGTGCTATCTGGAGTGAAGCTCGCGCGATAGATTCGCTCGTTGTTTGTGATGCTAGTTTTTAGGCGCCCATCAGTCGCGTCCCAGACCTTCGCCGACTTGTCGCCGTTGATCGTAAAGATCCATTTACCATCCGCGCTGTACCCGGTTTGCAACGCGAGAAAGTGTCGCGTGCCGCCGAACAGGACTACCTTCGCAGTCTCTTTTGCACCGCTGTCGCGTGTTTCGTGTTTGAGTGTCATGCGCTCCTGGCCGGTGGCAACATCCCAGACCGTAACGACGTCGTCTTCGCGCTCCGAAAGTACTGCCGAACCGTCCGGACTAAACGGAACCGGTCCAAACTCTTCTTCAAAACTGAACCCCGACTTTATCTTGGTTTCCAGATTCCGCTTGCGCCCCGGAAGCGTTGTTTTCAATTGCCACGTACCGACATCCCACAAGCGCACGCTCTTGTCGAGATAATCGCGCGTGGCGGCCAGACGCCCATCAGGACTGAACGAAAAGCCGCTGACTTCATCTTTGCCATTTTTCAGAGTCGCCTTCAGCTCTCCGGATTCTGTATCCCAGATGGTGATGGTTCCGCCCTTGCCGCTCATCGCCGCCAGGCTGTTATCGGGACTGAACGTAATTAAGGCTTTGCGACCAACAAAGCGCGACGGTCCTTTGTAGTCCGGCAGTTTTGCTTTCAGTGTGACCGTCAGTTTGTCGGAGGATTGAATGGTGTTTATGACCGTTTGCTCTTGAGCGAAAGCGACATTAACGATCATTGTTGCCGCCAACCCCAAACTGGCGAACACCGACCTGTAAACACAACTGTTTCTCATTTTCTAATGTTCTTCCTTGTAGTTGGAAATCAAAAGTCGAGTGGACTTAGGTCAAGCAGTTTGGAGTACAAACTTTAGTTTGCTCTTCTCATACCGACAAGCTAAAGCCTGGACTCTGAACAGCGTCAATGCAGGTATTGCCGTTCGATAGCTTCGATCTTTGCGACCCGTTTGCGATGTCGCTCTTCGGTCATCTCGGTGGCCAGCCACGCCTTCACGATGTCGCGCATCTGCGCACTGTTGATTGTCTTGCTGCCCAGGGTCAAAACGTTCGCGCCGTTGTGCTCGCGCGAGTTGCGCGCGACCTCGACTGAATAACAAGCGGCGGCTCGCACACCGGGAACCTTATTCGCGGTCATGGCGCTACCCACACCAGCTCCGTCAATCATAATGCCAACGTCGGCGGCGCCTTCGGCAACACTTCTGGCGACCGCATATGCAAAGTCGGGATAGTCGACCGCGTCTTCCGAGTTGGTGCCAAAGTCATGGACCTGATGGCCCAGCGACGTAAGAAGAGTCTTCAACTCCTCTTTCATCTTAAAGCCGCCATGATCGGCTCCGACCGCGATTAACTTTGAGGCATCGGAACCACTACGCGGAACGCGGCGCACGATTTGAATCTGCTTTTCGCTGACTATGTCGGCGGCAAGTGGCGTCAGACGCGCGCCTTCGGCCAGGCGCAGAACCGAGCCAGGCGCGAGATCGCGCACATCGTCTTCAGTGATGACTGACTTTGAAGACTCATCAGCAGTGACCTTTGGCTTTGATGACGCAGGCGGAGCGGTCTCGATGAAGCGGCTGGAAACGTTTGACGAAGGGGGCGAAGCAGACGTGGCTGCTTCAGGAAGGGCTTTGTCGAGCACATCGCGAACCAGGGCCCGGATGCGATCGCGTGATGTGGTGTCGTCCATGGGTGTCCGACAAACTTTAGTTTGTCGTTTAACTTAAGTGCCACTCGACAAACTAAAGTTTGTCGGACAAGTTCCTACGCCAGAGCTTCGTCTCGCAAATCAAGCAGCCGCCCGGCCGAAGCAACAACTTTTCCGTCGCGCATTTTGAAATCGACACGACCTACATAGATGCCGCTCTTCCCTACCTGAAAGATGATCGTATCTTTGCCCGATGGCTGTTTGGTCAACACCGGCGTTTGCATGAACGTATGCGTATGCCCGCTGGCAATGAAGTCGATGCCATCGACTTGAGAAGCGACTTGCGTATCACCGATCTCGCCATTTTTTGGATCAGCGTAATACCCCAGGTGCGACATGCCGACGACGAGGTTGCAACGTTCTTGTTGTCGCAAAGTTTGAACCACGTCCCGAGCTGACTGGACCGGATCCAGGTACTTCACACCCTTGAAATTGTCGGGCGTGATCAAATTGTCCGGACTGACCCCCATTCCAAACAATCCCACGCGCACGCCGCCAAGTGTGCGCACAACATAGCGCTTAACGCGCGCCTCGAGCGGTGTGCCACGCACATCATAGTTACAGGAAACAAAATCAAAGTTGGCGAACTTCATCGCGGCCACCAACGCGTCAACGCCATTATCGAAATCGTGATTGCCCAACGTGCCTACGTCATAGCCGATCAATGACATCGACTTGTATTCAACTTCGCCTTTGTAAAAGTTGAAATAAGGCGTGCCTTGAAACACGTCGCCGGCGTCAATCATCAGTGTGTGCGGATTTTCTTTCCTCACTCGTTTGACGAGCGTGGCGCGACGCGCGACACCGCCCTTGCCAGCATACTGCTTGTCATTCTCTGGCAATGGATCGATCTGCGAGTGGGTATCGTTGGTATGCAGAATCGTTATCAGCGTTCCTCCGCGGGACATATCGACCAGCGGCGCTGACAAGTCCGCCCACATGGAGTTTGAAAACAACTGCGCCCGGGACTGCGGCAACGCAAGTGCAGCTCCGCCGGCGATCGATGCTTGCAAAAATTTACGCCTGGTAATCATTGCGGTTGCTCCGAAGTATCCGAACTTGATTTATCAAAAATAAAGCGGCCATCCAGCGTAGGACGGATTTCGCGACCTGCCGCGGTTTCTGATTTAACGTAATTAATCATCGCATCGCGAATCGTAAGTCCGATGGGATTGATATTCTTTCCCGCGCGCAATATCGAGTAGTCACCTTCACTTGCCGAAGGTTTCGACGAACGGCGATTCATCAGGTAATCAATGCTAACGACCGTATAAATCTTTGCTGGATCGATCTCCTTTTCCTGCCCCTCAACCAGCAAACGAACTGTTTCAATTTGCGGTAGCTGGTTGGCGCCTATCTTGTATTTGATCCGCGCGCCCGCTTGCGCATCGCCGTGTGAAATCATCACCCCCAGCAAATCCAAAACCTGCGCGCCGGTTAAATCAACCGCGACCAGGGCGTTTTCAAACGGCAGGAGTTCAAAAATATCTCTGACTCGAAGGTCGCCTTCCGAAATGACACTCCGGCGCAAACCGCCGCCGTTGGTTACTGCGAGATCCACGGGCTTGCCCAGTTTTATGCTCGCCTCTTGCTTAATGCCGTTGGTTACGAAGTTTCCCAGCGAACCGGAACCGATGCCGCCTTTGCGCAGTTCGCCTTTCAGTTTGCCGATAACGACGTCCAGTGCTCGCACTTTTGGCGCATAGACTTCCAGCATCTTGTCGACAGCTGGATCATCGGGGACAGTCGCGTCGACTACTGTTTCGCTGACACGGGCAGGAACGGACGGCGTTGGCGCAGGCGCAGGGCGGGCGGCCGACTGCGCGCTTGCCGACAGTCCGGTAAGGGTCAACGACACGAGCAGGAGCGCGCCGGTAATCAATGCCGTTTTGACTCGGATCACGTCGATAGTTCCTTTTCGAAGTAAAAAATAACAGCCCAACATTCTGGACTTGATTGACCTGTAGAGAGAGCTTCAATAGTATGTCGCACCATCAGCCCGATAGGCAAACGGGATTTCTTCCGCAAGTTCAATTGATCCATAGTTACAGGAGATGACTGACTTGGCCACACCTTCCGCACACATGACTTCAGAATTTTCTAATCCCAATCTCGAGATTTTGTTTTCGCAGGAAACGATCCAGGCGCGCATCAAGGAACTAGGCGGCGCGATCACACGCGATTACGCGGGACGCAATCCGTTGCTCATTGGCGTGCTGAAAGGCGCGTGTTTTTTTCTCAGCGATCTGTTGCGCACTATCGACACGCGTTTGGGCATCGAGTTCATGGCCATATCCAGTTACGGTTCGTCGACCAGAACGTCCGGCGAAGTTCGCATCATGAAGGATTTGGACGTGCCCATCGAAGGACGCCACATTCTGGTGGTCGAAGACATTGTCGACACTGGATTGACGCTCAGCTATCTGCTCGCCAACCTCGAGTCGCGCGGCGCCGCCAGCGTAAAACTGGCAGCGTTGCTTGATAAGGCTGAACGGCGGGAAAGACCGGTTAAGATCGACTATCTGGGCTTTCAGATTCCTGATCATTTCGTGGTGGGCTATGGACTAGACTTTGCGGAGCGCTATCGCAACCTGCCCTTCATCGCAGTACTGAAGAATCCCGAGTCCGAGTAACCTAAATTCGGTTTCTTTGTGCGACCTTTGTTTTCTCTGTGTCTCTGTGGTGGATTAGTCATCGCTCACCACAGAGACACAAAGCACACAGAGGACGCACAGAGGTAACTCAAACCAGGACATTACCGCCCTACCAAGAGTTCGAGGCTGGAATGAAAAGACACCTAGTTATCTCTTCTGCGCTAGTGATTGTTTTATGCAGTGTGCAAGCGCTCGCTCAGGACTTCTCCAAGGTCGAAATCAAAACAATCAAAGTGGCCGGCAACATCTACATGCTGCAAGGCGCCGGAGGAAACATTGGCGTCTCAGTTGGCCCAGACGGAATTCTGATTGTTGACGATCAATACGCACCGCTGGCAGATAAGATCAAGGCTGCCCTGAAAAAGCTCGGCGACGGAAAGCTCAAATTCATTCTCAACACTCATTACCACGGCGATCACACCGGCAGTAATCCCATCTTTGGACCTGACGCCCCCATCATCTCGCAAACCAATGCACGCAAGCGGCTAACTGCGGAGCAGCAGTCGAAATTCTTTGGCTGGAAGTTCCCACCAATGCCGAAAGAGGGATTGCCGGTAATCACTTTCGATCAATCGGTGTCCGTCTTTTTCAACGGCGAAGAGATTAAAGTTATCCATTACCCGCACGGTCACACTGATGGTGATAGCGTTGTTTTCTTTACCGGCGCGAATGTGGTCCATATGGGCGACGACTTTTTCCAGGGTCGCTTTCCGGTGGTCGATCTGGAAAACGGCGGCGACGTCGAGGGCATGGCGAAAAACGTTGGCGATATCATCGCCAAGCTGCCGCCGGACATAAAGATTATTCCCGGTCACGGGGCACTTTCAGATCTCGACGGTCTGAAAAGCTTTCACCGCATGCTGGTGGAAACCACGGCGATTGTGCGAAAGAAAATGAAGGCGCACAAAACCCTGGAGCAGATAAAGGCGGAAGGACTACCTGACGAATGGAAAACGTGGGGTGCGGGTTATATCAAAACTGACATGTGGCTCGCGCTTGTGTACACCAGCCTGTCAGAGCATCAGAAGCACTAAGTTCAGTCTTGAGATTGCCGATTTCCGATTGCCGATTTCCGATTGGTGTGTAGTGATTAGGCCAATCGGCAATTGGCAATCGGCAATCGCGACCTAAAAAGTAATTCCGTAATAGGCGACTAGCGCGTTCTTACCGCGACCATGGTTTGCAATTGTGTAGCCCACCGACAATGAGCCATCGTGAGGCGTGGTGAATGAGAGTCCTGGAGAAACATAGCCAAACCGGTTATCACCGCTAAACCAATCCACGATAAACTCAACGTTCGGCACCAGCGGCTGTTCATATGCAACGATTGCGCCGGTCTTCGTTTTCTCGGAGTCGGCAGCATTCAGCAAGGTGTACGCCCCGCCGGTGAATCTTGGACCATGGTCCCCCTTTAATTGTTTGCTCGCGACTCCGTAGCATTGCGCAATGGTGCGCGTGCCCGCGCGATGTGTGAGGGGCACGTAACCAATACAACCCAGCGCCGCTGCAATTCCGTTCTGCTCATTGTTGTAAAACTGCCACTTCGCATTGGGCTGCAATTCGGTCGGTTCACCACCGCCCGGCACATGCGTAAACGAAACATTCGCGCCCACCTCAATGTTCTTCCCGACGCCAATCACAACGCGCGGGATGTAGTTTTCAAAGTGGTCCGTCCGCTCCCAGGCATAGTTAGTGATGAAGTCCATTTCCAGATAGACCTTACGGGGAGCGACAACGTCAGTTGATGGCACGTTCATGAGCGTCGATTGGGCGGCAGCATTAATAGCGGTGGAAAAAAGGAATAGCACGCCCAGCAGGAACGTGTTTTTTTTCATGCTCATGACAACCTCAACTCGGTCTATGATTGCGGGATTGGCGATAGATAATGCAGGAAAATGTGGCCGTAGTTCAAGCTCCAAACCCGAATAGGTCCAGGTAAACTCAAGCAGTTTAGAGTACAAGCTTCAGCTTGCGTTTTGCGAAAACCGGCGAGGGGGCGCGACATCGTCTCTCTTCAGGTCTAGACTATGACTAAACAATGTATCGGGACCGGGCCGGCGCAGTAGCGACCATCGGAATTTCAATTGTCTTCAACCCTAAGGAGAGAATCATGGCAGGCTTTATCGATCGCAGTGAATGGCAAACGTTCCTGGATGAGTTCAGCAAGCGAAATCAGTTGCGGCCAACTCGCCTGGAGATCGTTGGTGACATTGGCGCACAAGAACAGGAAGGATTTCTTCCGTTTATCGGAGTAACGCTGGATACCAAAGACAGCACGGGAAGCATCGACATTGCTCTCGGGGGTGAAACGGCCGCAGATGAAAGGCAGTTGACCCACCACATCAGCAACGTAGAAAGAATCGCGCCGATAATTGGCATCACCGGTGTGGAAGACGGGCTGGGAATTGAAAGTCGGGATGGTGTGAAAACCCTGCTTTCGTTTGAAGCGCTGCGTGAGATCGAGGCGCACGCAGCAGGGTGAGAAATTTACTGAATAGCTTCGCTTAACTCGGATTCTTTGCCTGCGCCAAATTCTGACGTGCGATTTTGGCCAGAAAACTTTCGCCCGCAGTGAGCCTCAGTCCAAAGTTGTCTGCAATTGTTTGTCCAATGTCTGCAAGCGACGCGCGCGTTCCCAGGTCGACGCCCGGTGTTGCGCTTTTGCCAAAGACCAACAGCGGCGCGTACTCGCGCGTGTGATCTGAGCCGGGAAAAGTTGGATCGTTGCCGTGGTCCGCGGTGATGATCATCACATCGTCGTCGTGCATCGCCGCTTCGATTGCGGGCAACGCCGAGTCAAAGTGCTCTAAAGCTCGCGCATAACCTTCGGTGTCGCGGCGATGACCGTAAAGCATGTCGAAATCAACCAGGTTGGAAAAGATCAAGCCGCGCGTTTTCTGATTCAGCGCATAGATAGTTTGGTCAATCGACTGCTGGTTGTTTTTTGCCGTCAGATCTTCCGTCACTCCCATTGAATCGTAGATCGAAGCAATCTTTCCGATGCAAACTACATCGAGATCCTCATCTTTCAACGCCGGCAAAAGATTTTGTCGTGGCGGTGGCACAGCATAATCGTGACGATTTTCGGTGCGATAGAATGCGCCTGACTCGCCGAGAAACGGCCGCGCGATGATGCGCCCAACCTTATGTTCGCCATCAAGTATGCGTCGGGCAATCTCGCAAATCTCGTAAAGACGATCGAGCGCAATCACCTCTTCATGCGCTGCTATCTGAAACACCGAATCAGCAGAGGTGTAAACGATGGGCTTGCCTGTTTTGACGTGCTCGTCGCCAAGCTGCTTGATAATTTCCGTACCCGAAGCCGGAATGTTTCCGAGAATGCCGGGGACGCCAGTCTCCGTTATGAAGCGATCGAGAATTGCTGGCGGGAAGCCATTTGGATAAGTCGGAAAAGCTTCCTTTAAAATGATGCCGGCCATTTCCCAATGACCAGTAGTCGTGTCTTTCCCATTCGAACGAAGCGCACATTTGCCGAATGAGCCTCGCGGTTCAGAAGCGGGTGGTACGCCGCGCAGGGCACGAACATTCCCCAGACCCCAGCTTTGCAGGTTCGGCAGCTTGACCGTGCGCGATTCGCAGATATGTCCCAGGGTGTCGGACCCCGCGTCGCCCCACTCTGGAGCGTCGGGCATTGCGCCGATGCCGGCGCCGTCGAGGACGACTAATGTAATTCGGTTGAAATTGGTTTCAGTCATTGCTTGAATCTAAAAGAACATTTGCCATTTGCCATTTTCCATTTGCCATTTGCCATTTTCCATTTTTCATTTCCCAATGCGATACCTTAGATCCAGGACGTCGAACCTGCATGATGTGAGAGTTATCTAAAGCCACCCTTGGCAGTTTTCAACGACGAAGTGAAGATTCTGCATAGCTCTCGACACTCGGCAATGATTTCCAATAGAAGTTCTCTTTTGAGTAATTGACTCCGTTCGATTACGCGTAACCAGATTGAAGTTTCGTTCAATTCCTTCAGGACAATTCCTAGCTTGTGAACAAAATCTGCATTACTTTCTGCTCCTCTCGCCTCGCCATAGTTTGGGGCAGGAGAGGTTCCAGAGCGCAGGATTTGTCCCGAAATATGTTTACCTGCTGGGGTCTTGGGTAAATTTGCCGAGAGCTTGATAATTCGGACGGCAAATTCAATCAAACGGTCTTCCAGCTTATCCGCTCGAGCCTGCGGCCGCGCAGTTCTGACATCGCCCATACACTGTACCAGAGCGGCATTTGGGTGACGGTTGCGGTGGATTAGCGGCGATTGATCCTAATGATAAATGAAAAATGGCAAATGGAAAATGGTAAATCTGGTTCTTTGCCTTTCGCGCTACCTCAACTCTTCGGAGCAAAGTATCCTTCTCTCGCGCGCACTTGCGCTTTGTCACTCACGCCCCGCAGCTCGACGCGAATCGCGCGAAACTTTCCGTCGCGGTTTTTGTTGGTGGGATAGTAACCCAAACTATATTGCGTTCCGATTTCAGTTGCTACGCGGTCAAAGGCAGCACGTGCATCCTGAAGACTGTTGGCAATAAAGTTTCTGCCCCCGCTGTCTTTTGCCAGCTGGTTCATCTCCTGTCGCGCCACATTGTAAAGGTCGCGGCTGATCGTCATTCGCTCAAATGGTCCCATCGCGCAAAAGTCCATGTAGTCTTCCGCCCTGGCGCGGGGGTAGAAAATGAGGCGGTAGCGCTGCAATTGTTTGGCGGAAAGTGATAGCCTCCCGTCATCCTCGCAGTCTTTGAGTAGGCGTTCCTCGACAAAATCTTCGGTGTTCACTTGAATAAAGTACGAAGCGATCGTCGCTCGCAGCAAACTCGCGCGCGCCGCAGCGAAATCGGAATCGCTGCTCGAGTCAACGCCGTCCGTCAACGCGACCACAGCGCGACGGCCACGCATTTCTTCAGTCGGCTTGTCGCGAAAAACGACCTTTGCGATTTTTTCCAGAGCATCATAGAAAGGCGTTCCATTACTCGTTCCCAAGTTCTCTATCGCTTTGCTTAGTTCTTTGCGGTCGTCGGTGAGTGTGGTCAACACGTCGACCTTTGCAGTGAGCGACTGCTCGTGACGAGCCGTGTTAAAGGCGACGATGGCGACGCGATCGCCGGGACGTAGCGCCGCGACGAAAGCATTGGCGGCCTGGCGTATCAAGGCCACGTCCGCGCGTGTGGAACCCGAAGTATCGAGCAGCAAGGCTATCTCGAAAGGCACGTCAGTCGTCGCGAAGGTGGCGATTTTTTGAGGCTGGCCGTTTTCGTAGACCAGAAAGTTTGCTTCACGCAAACCAGCCAACGGACGGCCGGCGCTACCAGTTACCACCGCCGGAACGGATACCAGCTGAGTTTCAACGCGCACCACATCGCCTTCATCAACTTCCTCGGTTTGTGATTTTTCGTCTGTCCTGGCTGGTCCTGATCCATCAACTCCGACACGTCGAGGCCGTTGTTTCGCGCCCTCCTGCGCCTGAGTCGACAGGCTATGATTGGCACTCAGCAATAAGCCAATGAAAACCAAAAACAGGGGCGCGAATCTTAAGGGTGATCGCATGGGATTTCGCCAGGATTTGTCCGGGGAGTTGGGACGAACTTTTGCAGGAAACTATAACCCAAAATGCGAGGCGGTAAAAAGCGTACACGGCAGAAGCAGAGGTCGGTGAGGTCGGAATTCAGGGGACGAGGTCAGGGGGCCGGAGATTTACCATTTATCATTTGACGTTTCTCATTTGTCATTCGCGAATTCAACTTGGAAGTGCTAGCGTCCATTAATTTCATTCGCGCGGCTTGCAACATTGAATGCTAACATCCGGTCGCTACTCTATATATGAAAGGGCGCCCCAGCGGTGATAGCTTGGAGTTGTTCTACGACTTCAAGTTTGCAACCGAAGGAGAGCCCTATGAAGACGTATTATGTTGGAATGGACGTGCATCGAGCAAGCATCGTGATGGTGGTATTGAATGGAGCCGGCAAGGTAGTGATGCAATCTGTGATTGAGACTGGAGCAGAGCGGGTGCGCGGCCTTCTCAAACAGCTGCGTGGCAAAGTGTATGTGACATTTGAAGAGGGGACGCAGGCGGACTGGCTGCATGAGGTAGTGCGACCTTTGGTAACAGAAGTGGTGGTTTGTGATCCGCGGCACAACAAACTGCTGCAAAGCGGTAACAAGAATGATCGGGTGGATGCGCAGAAACTGGCGGAGTTATTACGCAACGGAGCCCTGAAGGCGGTCTATCATGGCGACCATGGAGTGCGGGCGTTGAAGGAGTTGGTACGTAGCTACGACTGCCTGGTGAGCGACACGACCCGAGTGATGAATCGCCTGAAGGCTATCTATCGGGGCCGGGCAATCGGCTGCGCGGGTCATGACATCTATCGTCAGGATCGACGGGCGCAATGGCTCGAGAAGTTGACGGAGCGAGGAGCTAAACAGCGGGCGAACTTCTTGTATCAGCAGTTGGCGGCGCTCAAGCCGCTGCGACACGAAGCGAAACGGATGATGGTGAAAGAAGCGCGGCGACAGCCGGCCTATCAGTGGCTGCTGAGTGTGCCGCAGTTTGGTTCGGTGAGCGTGGCGCAGTTGCTGGCCATAGTAAGCACCCCGCACCGATTTCGTAGCAAGCGACAGTTCTGGGCCTATGTCGGGTTGGCGGTGGTCACGCGCACGACTGCCGACCATGAAGTAGTGAACGGCGTTTTGCGTCGCAGTAAGCGACCGCTGTCGACGCGGGGCTTGAATCGTAATCATAACCACTTGTTGAAGCGAGTCTTCAAGAACGCAGCCAACGGTGCCTGCCATGGTGGTCCGTTCAAAGCAGCCTATGAGCTGCGAGTGAGGCAGGGGATGGCGCCGAGTTTGGCGCGCCTGACTGTAGCGCGACAGTTGGCGGCCACCACTTTAGCGCTGTGGAAACGCGGTGAGCAGTTCAATTCCGAAAGGA
>DATAOU010000188.1:0-5380 GCA_036265575.1 Pyrinomonadaceae bacterium | reverse complement strand
AAAGGTGTGGCCGTTTTGTCCAAACACTGTCAGCACCCCGAACGCGAGCATTAAAACAAGGGCGGTGAAAGATTTTTGCGAGTTAGTCATAGGTGCTCCATTATTTCGTACGCAAGTACGTTTTGAGTGTTAAGAAAGCGGGGGTGGCGCTTGAGCCAACAAGGGAGACTGGTGCGAAAACTGCCATGTAAAGCGTGCTAATTTCGGGTTTGAAAATTATACGATCAGAAGCGACTGCGGCGCTATGCGCATACTACGCGCCTGGCAAGAAATTAGTTTCGCCATGAAGTTCTCCGGATCTGTTTATTCAAGCGCGACTTGAACAAAGAATCGAAACCGCAAAAGCGCGCTCGATTATGATTTGGCCCGTTTCTGCATTGTGGGTCGACGAATACAGAACGGGGAGCGGCAGCGACCAGGCCAGACACTCAACGTAGTTAATAAGCATTAAGGCGCCTTAGCTAAATAATTCATTCCAGGAGTTGAATCCACGACCCGGTCGCTACCGCTCCCGGTTCTGTATTAATCGACCCACGTATGTGCCGGCACTCGAAGCTATTGCGCAAAGTCTTCAAATCTTCATTTCTGATTTTGACTTGCACAACACTTTGCCTCGTGCGTTGCTTCGTGCTAAAAGTGGCGCGCAGAATATTCATTCCCCGGTTTCCCAAAAAGAGAGAAAAATTATGAGCCAGCTTTCTGCCTTGCGCGCGTGTGCCTTGTCCGCTGTCGCCCTAATCGTTTTGTTTTTAACGCCGGCTGCGAATGCCCAGTCGCCCGACCATGGGACACGACTGTTGCGAACGCCAACCGTTAGCGCGACACAAATAGCGTTCGCTTATGCAAACAACATTTGGACAGTAGCCCGCAGCGGCGGCAGCGCTCGCCGCGTCACCAGCTTTCAGGGCCAGACATTGAACCCGCACTTTTCGCCGGACGGAAAGTGGATCGCGTTCAGCGGCGAGTACGCGGGGAATCTGGACGTGTATGTTGTGCCTGCCGATGGCGGCGAGCCCAAACGTTTGACGTGGCACCCCGGCGCTGATCAAGTACAGGGATGGATGCCGGACGGCCGCTCGATCGTCTTCGCATCGTCGAGAGCATCGTGGACACCTGGCGTCGCGCCTCGTTTCTGGACCGTCCCAATCGAAGGCGGCGTAGAGGCGCCCATGGCTTTGCCCCGCGCTTACCAGGGCAAGGTTTCAGCGGACGGAACACGAGTCGCTTATCGCATGAACAATTCGTGGGATGAAGAGCGCCGTAATTACCGCGGCGGTCAGAATCGGCCCATCTGGATTGTCGACCTCAAAACTTACGATCTCGAATCACCACCCTGGACCGACTCCAAAGACGTTGATCCCGTTTGGATAGCCGATACGGTTTATTTCATTTCTGACCGCAGTGGCGTGGCGAACGTCTGGTCCTACGATACGAGATCAAAAAAACTTTCGCAGCTAACTAAGTTCACCGACTTTGATGTCAAGGCGGTTGATTCCGGTGCGGGTTCCCTCGTGTTTGAGCAAGCGGGTTACGTGCATGAACTCGATCCTGCCAACGGCAGGGAACACATTGTCGAGATCGCGGCGTCTGGCGACTTTCCCTGGATGATGCCGAACTGGAAAGACGTGACCGCGCGCATGACCAACATGGCAATCTCGCCAACTGGAAAGCGCGTGACCGTCGAAGCACGCGGCGAAATCTTTACCATTCCGGCCGAGAAGGGCGATGTTCGCAACCTAACGAATTCCAGTAGCTCGGCGGAACGCGATCCGGCGTGGTCGCCCGATGGTAAATATGTTTCGTACTTCAGCGATAAATCAGGAGAGTATCGCCTCTACATCGAGGCGCAGGACGGTCTAACGCCAGCCCGCGAAATCATTCTGCAGAACCCAACGCACTACTACACGCCTTCATGGTCGCCCGATTCAAAGAAATTGGTTTTCACCGACACCAATCTGCACGTTTGGGTTTTGGACGTCGCCAGCGGCCAGGCAAAAGTTGTCGGCAACGACCCGTGGATGGTGCCAAACCGGACCCTGAATCCCAGCTGGAGTCCGGATTCGAAGTGGATTGCTTATTCAAGTCGTCTGCGTTCTCTCTACCACGCGATCTTTGTCAGTAACGTCGAAACCGGCGAGACAAAACAAGTCACCGATGGATTGGCAGACGCGGTTTGGCCTGCCTGGGATGCGAGTGGAAAGTATTTATGGTTCCTGGCGTCGACGGACTTTGGCTTGGCTTCGCAGTGGTTGGACATGACTTCGTACAACCATGATGAAAACTTTGGACTGTACCTGGCTGTGTTGAAGAAATCCGATCCAAGTCCACTCCTTCCGGAAAGCGACGAAGACAAAGGTCTGAATTCGCCCAGTCCTTCACCTTCAAATGAACGGGGAAACCGTCCTGAGTCCGCAGCTGAAGGCACACCCGAACCCGTACAAACTGAATCGCCCGCACCAACGCCGCGACGGCCGCGCGCACCTGTCTCAGTTCAAATCGATTTTGCCGGATTACAACAGCGCATCGTGTCGGTGGCCGGCGTGCCTGAGCGGCAATACGATGAGTTGCGGACAGGCGCTGAGGGAACAGTCTTCTTTCTTGAGAGCAGCAATCCTCGCGGCCAGGAAAGCGCTGCCGCCAGAGGCAACGACTTGTGGCGTTATCGATTAAGTGATCGCAAAGCCGCCCTCTTTGTCGGCGGCGTTGCCGCGTATGACATAAGTGCGGACGGACGAAAGTTGGTCTATCGAACACCGGTTCCCGGCGCCCCTCCAGGGGCAGCGGCGGCGCCCACTCCTCCATCACTTTTCATCGTCGACGCAGACAAGAATCCGCCGCAGGCAGGGGCCGGGCGCTTAAGTGTCAGACTGCGCATGTACCTCGATCCAAAACAGGAGTTCAAACAAATATTTAACGAAGGTTGGCGCAACGAGCGCGATTACCTTTACGTTCCGAACATGCATGGCACGGATTGGCCCCGTATGAAGGAAATGTACGGGCAGCTGTTGCCTTATGTCATGCATCGCGCCGACCTCAACTATCTACTCGACATGATGGGCGCGGAGATCGCGATTGGCCATTCCTATGTGCGCGGTGGCGATATGCCGGAAGTGCCGCAATCGCAAGGTGGATTATTGGGCGCCGACTTTGCAATCGAAAACGGCCGCTACAAAATCACGCGCATTTACGACAACGAAAATTGGAATCCTGAACTTCGCGCTCCGCTGGCCGCGCCGGGCGCCAATGTTAGTGTTGGCGATTACATTCTTGCGATCAATGGTATCGAACTAAAAGCGCCGGACAACATTCACCGCCTTTTGGATGGCACTGCAAATCGACAGACTTCGTTAACTGTTAACAGCAAGCCAACAATGGAAGGCGCGCGCAATGTGACCGTCGTGCCAGTTGCGAGCGAACAAACTCTGCGCACGCGTGCGTGGGTTGAGTCGAACCGGCGCCTGGTGGAAAAACTTTCCAACGGACAACTGGCTTACGTTTATCTACCGAACACGGGCCAGCCGGGCTACACGAGCTTTAACCGATATTACTTTTCCCAGCAGGATAAGAAAGGCGTAGTAGTTGACGAACGCTTTAATGGCGGAGGTTCGGCGGCTGATTACATCATTGATGTGCTGGGCCGTGATTTCGACGGCTACTTTAATAATGTCGCCGGCGATCGTTATCCGTTCACCAGCCCCGCAGCCGGAATCTGGGGGCCGAAGGTGATGATCATTAACGAGATGGCCGGCTCAGGCGGCGATTTAATGCCCTACATGTTCAAGCGACGCAAGCTCGGGCTGCTGGTTGGCAAGCGCACCTGGGGTGGCTTGGTCCATACCGCCGACACGCCGACATTTGTTGACGGCGGTTCGATGATTGCCCCGCGCGGTGGATTCTTTGCCCGCGACAACAAGTGGGCGGTGGAAAACGAAGGCGTCGGGCCCGATATCGATGTCGAGAATTGGCCCAAGGACGTTATCGCCGGTCACGATCCACAATTGGAGCGAGCCGTCGAGGAAGCCATGCGTCAACTGCGCGAACGACCTGTGGACCGCGCAACTAAGGAGCCGCCACCTCCTACCTGGGGCCGGCGGCCTTAGGCGTGTCGACAACGGGTCGGTTTTGAAGTTCGCCGCGGATTCGCATTAATCACCGTTCGTCCGCGGCTGTAATCCCTTTCAGGCTACTATTTTCAAAAATCCGGTAACCTGTGGACCTAAACTTGACTAATTCAGCGCTTTGGAATAGAAACCACGGCGCTCGATTAATAAATCGCTGAGGAGTCTCTTATGAAGAAGTTGTTCGTACTGATTTCGCTATTGTCTGTCGCAGCCGCGTGTGCTGCGCCACCGGCGAATCAAAATGTAAATACCAGCACGGTGGCCGAGAAACCGTCTGCGCCGCCGATGACGGAAGCAGATGCGATTGCCAAAGAGAAAGCAATCTGGGACGCCATCACGAAAAAGGACTATGACGGATTTGCCGCGATGTTGGACAGCGGTCAGTTGGAAGTCATGTCTGAGGGGGTCATGGACAAAGCTAGCTCCGTCACCTCGGTAAAGGATTTTGAGCCTTCTGAAACAACCTTTAGCAACTGGAAGTTTCTTTCCATAGACAAGGATGCATACGTCGTCGTGTACGACGCAGCCATGAAGGGCAAATACAAAGGCAAGGAGTTTCCACCCGCTACGGTTCATGCCAGTTCAGCGTGGGCCAATCGTGATGGCAGATGGCTGGCTGTATATCATCAGGAGTGCGAGGTGATGAATATGCCGCCACCTTCTTCTGCGGCCACGAAAAAACCGGCGCCGTCACCAGCAACCGCTCCGGCCGCAACCACGAGTTCCGATCCAGTCGCTAACGAAAAGTTGATCTGGGATTTGCTAAAAGGTGGACAAAACGACGCCTTCGGAAACCTGATAGCAACGGATGCAATCGAAGTTGAACCCAATGGGGTTTGGGACAAAGCCGGGATCATAAAGAGCATTGAGGGTGCCGACTTCTCCAAATCGACTATCAGCGACTTCAAGACACTCAATATTGATAGCGATGCGGCGCTCGTGACTTATCTAGTGACAATGCCGGGAGCCAAACCACCGCAAGAGCGCCATACAACGATCTGGGCTCTGCGCGACGGAAAATGGTTGGCGGTCTTTCATCATGGTACGCCGGCTACGCACGACATGAGTTCGGCTTCGCCTGCAATGCCGATGAATTCAGGTTCACCTGCCATGCCGATGAATTCGGCTTCGCCAATGAAGCATGCGATGACATCACCATCACCCAAGTAGAATTAATTTAACTTACCAACACGGGGAACCTGTAGACCGAGGCGAACGCGTCGCCGATACAGGTTTCCCATCTTGTCCAGTTCCTCCCG
>DATAOU010000187.1:0-8515 GCA_036265575.1 Pyrinomonadaceae bacterium | reverse complement strand
GGGCCCAATTCAGCAAAAAAGCCGCGCACGCGGCGAGGCGACATTTTCTCAGCCACCCTCTTGCGGGTCTTCTTAACCGTCTCAGCCATCTTTTTCCGTAAGGGCCCAGTGTCCTAATCTGAATTTGAGACCCACGAGTTTGGCATACCGCTCGTGCTACGAACAAGACAATTGCCTGTGAGGACCATCCCGACTCCCGCGAACTTTCCGATTTGACCCGAAGCTGGCGCAGCGCCGAATCTCGAAGGTATAGTGATGAAGCGTAAGGAACTGGTGTACTCGGGTTTGCAGAGCCGCGACGGGTTGAAGGGTAGGACAACGCAGGGAAAACAACTATTCAAAAGCGAATCGAAACTTGGAGTTAATTTAGGTGAGCACAAGCCCAGAACTGCAAGTGCTCCCGGCAGAGCGGCAACGTTACCTCGTAGGCGTAGCCGCTCTGTTTTCGACCCGCCGTTGGGCCGGGCTCGTCCGTCTTGCTCTCGATCTCGATGAACATCGCCTCCGGAACACGACTGGGCCAGTATGAAATCCGCTCAAAGATTGGCGCGGGCGGCATGGGTGAAGTGTATCGCGCCTACGACCCCCGTATGCATCGCGAGGTCGCAATCAAGGTGTTGCCGGCGGCGCTTTCCATTGACAAAGATCGCCTGGCGAGATTTGAGCAGGAAGCACAGGCAGCGGGCGCGCTCAATCACCCAAATATCCTCGTTATCCACCATATCGATACGCATGACGGCGCGCCTTACATCGTTTCGGAATTGTTGGAAGGTGAAACGCTGCGCGAACGGATGGGCGGCGTCGCGCTGCCGCAGCGAAAAGCGATCGACTACGCGTTGCAAATCACACACGGGCTGGCGGCTGCTCATGAAAAAGGGATCGTCCATCGCGATCTGAAGCCCGACAACATCTTCATGACGAAGGACGGTCGCGTAAAGATCCTCGATTTTGGGGTGGCCAAGCTTACGGCTGCGTTTGATGGCGATCAATCGCAGACTGGAATCCCCACCAGACGCGTTAATACCGATCCCGGCAAGGTTATAGGCACAGTCGGATATATGTCACCCGAGCAAGTCAAGGGCCGCCCCGTCGATCATCGTTCAGACATCTTTTCTTTTGGCGCGATTCTTTACGAGATGCTTTCCGGCCGGCGCGCCTTTCACGGTGAATCTGCTGCTGAGACGATGAGCGCCGTGCTGAAAGAAGATCCGCCCGACCTTTCCGAAAACAATCAACGAATCTCTCCCGCGTTGGAACGACTGGTAAATCACTGTCTGGAAAAAAATCCCGAAGCGCGATTTCATTCGGCGCGGGATCTGGCGTTTGCACTCGAAGCGCTCTCGGGATCGAACGCCGCATCAGCCGAAACGATGGTGATGCCGCCGCTCGCGCCTCGATGGATAAAGCGACGCGAGTTCGTCGCCTGGACCATAGCCGCCATCGTAGTGCTCGCATTCGCTGTTTTCTTGATTTCAAATTCTCGCCGCGAGGCAGTCGATAGGCATGCTGTTCGATTCACAATCCAGATGCCGGGCAGAACGATCTTCGCCAGCTTCGCGATTTCGCCCGACGGTCGACGACTGGCCTTCGTGGCTCTTGATCCTTCCGGCAAGCGACGTCTGTGGGTTCGCCAGCTGGATTCCCTCAATGCGCAACCGCTGCCGGAAACGGACGGAGCAACCATCCACTTCTGGTCGCCCGATAGTCGCTTCATTGCCTTCTTTGCCGACGGCAAGCTAAAAAAAATTGACGCTGCAGGGGGACCACCTCAAACAATAGCGAATGCGCCGAACAACGTCGGCGGCACTTGGAATCGTGACGATGTAATCCTATTTTCTCCCGGCACTACTGATGGACTCTTTCGCGTCTCAGCGGCGGGAGGGGAGGTGACCGCTGCGACTACCCTCGATAAAGCGCACGAGAACTCCCACCGCTGGCCGCAATTCCTGCCCGATGGGCGGCACTTCCTCTATTTCAGCAGGCAACAAGAAAAAAGCGGAATCTATGTAGGCTCACTCGACTCGAAGGACACCAAACGAATCTTGGATACGGATTACAACGCGATGTATACCTCGCTGGGTTATCTGCTTTTCGTGCGCGAGGCAGCGTTAATGGCCCAGCCGTTCGACGCAGAGAAGTTAGCATTCACAGGTAATGCATTTCCTGTCGCCGAGCAGGTAGGACTAAATGCGGCAAGCCGTGTTTCGCACTTTAGCGTCTCAGAAAGTGGTGTGCTGGTTTACGAGAGTGGCGGCGATATAGCCAACTCGCAACTAGCCTGGTATGACCGAACAGGCAAACAAGTAACTGCTATTGGCCCGCCGGCTAATGACTACTCAATTTCGCTGGCACCTGACGAAAAGAGAATGGCAGTGGAGCGGTTGGAGAAGGGCAGCGGAGATATCTGGTTGATCGACTTAACTCGCAATACCCCGACGCGATTTACGTTTGACCCTGCGTGGGATTTGGAGCCGGTCTGGTCACCTGATGGAAATACGATTGTTTTCGCTTCAGTCAGAAACGGGCCGCCAAATCTATATACGAAGCCCGCGAGCGGCAGCAGCAATGAAGAATTGCTGCTCAAGACAGAGCACGCGAAAATTCCCACAGATTGGTCGGCGGACGGAAAATTTCTCCTTTATCGTGAGATCAATGCCAAAGCCAAATTTGATTTGTGGGTACTGCCGTTTGAGGGAGACAGGACGCCAAGGCCTTTCCTGCAGGATGACTTCGATAAAGTCGGCGCGAAGTTCTCGCCCGACGGAAAGTGGGTAGCCTACGCTTCGGACGAGTCAGGACAATATCAAGTCTACGTACTGCCTTTCCCAGGACCGGGGGGAAATACCAGGTTTCTGCCGCCGGAGGTAGCAGCCCAAGGTGGCGAAGTGATGGAAAAGAGTTGTTCTACTTTGCTGCCGATGGAAAGCTAACGGCTGTAGAGGTGAAGGTCGGTTCTACATTTGAAGTAGGCACTGCGAAGACTCTGTTCGATAGCCGCGTCAGAGGGTGGGTTGGTTCCGGAGTGGGCACAGGGCTGAACGCCAGGGATAATTATGCAGTGAGCCGGGATGGGCAACGGTTTCTGTTGAACTCCTTGACTGAACCCTTAACCTCATCTCCGATCATAATCGTGCTGAATTGGACGGCAGACTTGAAGAAGTAACGCAAACGGTATATTTGCGTCGCAACTGTTTACGGTGGTGGGGCCGCAGAGGAAAACACATGTCCGCCGCTGTGTACCCCACCACTGTCGCGTCTAGTGACATCTTCGCAGCGCGTGCTGCAAGACAAACTGCGCGACCTGACGGCCCATCCGCGCCCCAACTTCATCCGAGTTCCGGAAATGAATACCCGAATAGACGCGGGCGTCGATTACTTCCTGAACAGCTTCACTAAAAGTGGTCCAGCGCCGCGTGATGCCGGATTGTGTGACTACGATCGGCACGCCCGGATTGTCGTCGAACTCCGAAATCAGAACCTTTGCCATGGCGCTGCTGTTGCTCGCGTGTCCTGATGGGTATTCCGGATGCGGCGGTGTAGGGACGAACGGCGACCAGGTCGTATCACCGACCGTGAGATCATTACCATCGGCATCGCCGGCTCGAATGGCTAGTTGCGGCCGCCAGAAATTGTAAGTGTATTTTGCATCCCAACATGCAATGCTCGCGTCGGCTGCGGCCAGGTAGAAGAGCGCGAAGACTCGAGCTTTGTCGGAGAGGTCGAGGTTTCGGGTCGCCACGACTTGCGTCAGCACACTATTCCAGATCGCTGTCGGAGACGCGCGCCAGAAAGTTGCGATTTGGCTCTGCTCAGCAGACCGCGTCGCGCTGGGCAGCCTGCCGATTTCTTTGATCTCATTGTAGTCGTTTGCGTATTGTTCGCTGTCGAGAGCCGGCGGCGCGTCAGGCCGGAACTGTGAACCGCTTCGCAGTACAAACGTGGTGACACTACCCCAACCTGGTAGCTGGGCAGCAGCGTTATTCAATCGTGTCCAAACACCCGCTTGCCCTGCGCCGGGCACAATGTAGTCAAACTGCGCCTGTGCGGAATGATCATTGGCGCGGACTGTCAGGATCGCCACCGCCGCCGAATGGCCAAACTCGATCCCCGGATCAGCCGGGGACAAACCATGCGCCGCAAGTGAGTTGAGAAATTGCCCGTCAAGCAAAGTGTCATTGCCCGGAAATAGACTTTTCAACGCGTAGTATGCGGCCGCAACAGCCGCAGCATCTGGCGACGCGTTTTCCGGCGGGGATGAGGTGGACAGGTACGTCTCATACTTGCCGGTGATGCCGTTAACAGCATCATGCACGGCGAGTTGAAATATGGCCATCGCCCGCGTTTGCTGGACGGGAACAAGCGCCGCCGCAGTTGAGAGGGTCAACTGAGCTGCGAGCTGATTCCATTCCAATATGATGTCACTTGACTGGGCCGGCAAGCGCACGGGGTTAGGGTGAGCAAACGATCGCGCACACTTCGCGGAACGAGCAAAAGCATCGTTGAATCGTGGAAAAGCCGGCATCAGCGAGAGAGTGACGCCGATGATCAGCACCAATACCAATCGTTTACCTAAGTTTCTGAGTCGCATTTCTTCACCTTTCTGTTTAGGGTTTTTCTTGAACTTGAAACGCTTTAGCTACTAAGGCGGGAATGGCTGAGAAAAACTGTAACGGGTGTGATAATTTGTCAGGCCCGGCGCCGCGGGTGGCAGTTTTATGCCGACAGAGTCATCGAAAGAGATTACCCAGTTGCTCGTCGCCTGGAGCGACGGAGACGAGTTTGCCCTCGACCAACTCGCCCCACTCATTCACGCAGAGTTACACCGGCTGGCCCACAATTACATGAGACGCGAACGGCCTGGCCATCTATTACAAACGTCCGCGCTTATTAACGAGGCGTATATACGTTTGATCGACTGGAAAAACGTGCGCTGGCAGAATCGCGCCCATTTCTTCGGCGTGGCCGCGCAATTGATGCGTCGCATTCTGGTCGACTTCGCTCGAGAGAAGCAGTGCCTCAAACGAGGCGGCGGCGCGCTCCAGGTGTCGCTTAGCGAAGCCGCTTTTGTGGTGCAGCGCGACGTTGATTTCGTCGCGCTGGATAAAGCGCTCACGGCGTTGGGAAACATCGATCCTCGCAAGATGCGGATAGTGGAAATGCGGTTCTTTGCGGGACTCTCCGTGGATGAAGTGGCTAAGCTATTGGACGTTTCGGAAGAGACGGTTTTGCGAGATTGGCGTCTCGCTAAGGTTTGGCTGTTGCGACAGATGCGAGGAGAGATTGTCGGTTCATGAAGAATGAACGCTGGCAGGACATCGAGCGCCTCTATCATCTGGCACTCGACAAACAGCCACAGGACCGTGCGGCCTTTCTGCTACAGGTGTGTGCGGGCGACGAAGCGCTCCGCCATGAAGTCGAGTCACTGCTGGTATACGAGGATCGGGCGAAAGACTTCATTGAATCCCCCGCATTCGAGGTCGCAGTGAAAGCTATGTCACGAGACCATACAAACAGAGTTGCAGTCGGTGACAGAATCAAGCAATACAGGATCATTTCGCAACTCGGTGCAGGCGGCATGGGTGAAGTCTACCTCGCCGAGGACACTCGGTTAGGACGCAAGGTCGCACTCAAGTTTCTGCCCTCGATGCTCACCAAAGACAGGGCACACTTGCATCGGTTCGAAAAAGAAGCGCGCGCAGTCGCGGCTCTATCGCACCCAAACGTCTGCACCATTCACGAAGTCATTCAGAGTGAGGATGATAATCACTGCATCGTGATGGAGTACGTAGATGGCATGACGCTGCGAGAGCGAATGGCGAACCAGCGACTCACGGTGAACGAGGCGCTCAACATCGTGGTCCAGATCGCCACCGCGCTGGTGAGTGCGCACGCGACCGGCATCGTCCATCGCGACATCAAGCCTGAGAACGTCATGGTGCGTCGCGATGGATACGTAAAGGTGCTCGACTTTGGCCTGGCCAAGTTGGCAGCCCCGCCGTCTGAGTCCGCGAACAGTCAAGACGAAACGCGGCATGTAGATCCGAAGACGCTGCCGGGAATGTTACTCGGAACCGTCGCTTACATGTCACCCGAGCAGGCGCGTGGACTGCAAGTAGACGCGCGGACGGATATTTGGAGCCTCGGCGTCGTGCTTTATGAGATGGTCGCCGGACGAAGGCCGTTCGAGGGAGCAACACCAACGGACGTTATCATCTCGATAGCTGAACGAGAACTGGCACCGCTGACGAAGTTTGCACCCGACGCTGTTGCTTTGCAGCCAATCGTCACAAAGGCCTTGGCGAAGGATCCAGCCGCGAGATATCAGAAGGCAGAGGATCTTTTGGCTGACCTTAAAAGTCTACAGCGAGAATTGGAAGGCGGCACAAACTTCGACCACGGCAGGAGGACAGCGGAGCATCAGACGGGGACGAATCGCTTTCACCTCGTTCACAACCTCGCAATGCGACGTCCAATGGTGATCCTGCTTAGCGTTGTGGCGCTGGTTGCGATTGGGCTGCTTTCCTTCACGTGGCTTACGAATAATTCGAGAAGAGCAATACACGCCAGATCCGCAATACGAGCGTTGGCGGTCTTGCCGATCAGCAATTTCTCCGGTGATCCCTCGCAAGATTATTTCGCCGACGGTATGACCGAGACACTCATTGCCGGTCTCTCCAAAGTCGCTGAATTGCGGGTCACCTCGCGTACTTCGGTTATGCAGTTCAAGGGATCGCAAAAGCCATTACCGCAGATCGCTGCGGAATTGGGCGTCGATGCGATCATTGAAGGTTCGGTCCAACGTTTCGGAGACACGATGAAAATCAGTGTCCGGTTGATTGACGCCGGCACGGAACAACAGTTGTGGACTGGTGAGTACAACCGAGATCTGCGCGACGTGTTGACCGTTCAGAATGAAGTCGCAAGGGCGGTCACCGAGGCCATTCAGATTAATCTGACACCGCAGGAACAATCTCGATTGGCACGGGCGCGGCCAATCAACGCTCAAGCCTACGACGATTTTTTACGCGGGAAGTATTACCTTAACCGTCAAACCAAAGCGGACAACGAAATTGCGATTCAGGCGCTTAACCGCGCCGTTGCGAGTGATCCCGATTTTGCCGCTGGTTGGGCTGAATTGGCGCAAGCGTATGTGTGGAAGCTCTTTTTGTTCGCACCGGATGAGAAAGACTTGTACGAAAAGGCATTTGTGGCGGTGGAAAAGGCACTGACCTTAGATCCGGAGCTGCCCGAAGCCTATCTCGCGCGCGGCCGCCTGCTTTGGACTCCGGCTAACCATTTTCCTCACGACAAAGCTATTCAGGAGTATCGCCATGCGTTGGCTTTGAATCCCAGTTTGGATGAGGCGCGCAATCAACTTGCACTCGTTCTCGGGCACGTTGGCCTGCTTGATAAATCGCGTGAAGAATTACAGAGAGCACTTGCTGCTAATCCAGCTAACAACCTCGCTCGCTTCCGCGTGGGAGAGACGCTGTTGTTCCAAGGCAAGAACGCGGAGGCGCTCGACGCTTTGCGGAATGTTCCGCCCGATGTGAATCCATCATTGATCGGTCATCAAATCGTGCTCGCACTGTTCAATTTGGGAAGAAAGGAAGAAGCAGCCGCAACCCTCCAGAAGTTTCTTCAAGATTATCCGGAAGACAATCGCGGCTTGTTTACGAGTTTACAAGCTATCCTCGCTGCTTCCGACGGACAACAACGGATAGCGGAAGAGAAGATTCAATTGGCGATCGAGCGGGGAAAAGGCTTCGGACACTTCCATCACACCGCGTATCACATCGCTCTCGCTTACGCGATCATGAACAAGCAGACAGAGGCGATCAACTGGTTGGAGGCTACGGCTGAAGGTGGATTTCCGTGTTACGTTTTGTTCGAAGTCGACCACAACCTGGATAATCTGCGACAGCATCCGCGCTTCAAGGCCTTCATGGCAAAACTCAAACAGCAGTGGGAGTACTACGGCACTATCGCCGGTTAGGAGAAGCGGGAAGTTCCCCGCCACTGATGCCTGGCGTTATTCAGCTCACTTGCATCTGAACGAGAGGGCTAATGAGATATCAACGGTCAATCCTGCTGCCTGTTTTTCTAGTGACCCCGATCGTCCTTGCGGCACTGGTCTTCTCCTCAGCCAGCCCCGTTACTTCGCAGACGCCCTTGAACGCGAACATGGGAGGCCCGAGTCGACAGGCAATCCAGCTTCTGCCCAGCCCCGCGCCGACGCCCCCCGAGTCATCAGCGGAAGTCGTCAAGATCGATGTCGATCTCGTCAAAATCGACGCGCTGGTGCTGCAGAAAAACACTGCGCGCATCGTCGGCGGTTTGAACAAAGAAGATTTCCTGCTTTACGAAGATGGAATCAAACAGGAGATCACACACTTCAGCCAGGATCAATTGCCGCTCTCTGTGTTGGTGGCTATCTATCGGGGCCCGGCATGTCCGCATCCCCTCGATGTCTGGAGCGACGAAGCACATCGCGCTGCCCGTGAAGCAATCGATG
>DATAOU010000186.1:0-6093 GCA_036265575.1 Pyrinomonadaceae bacterium | reverse complement strand
ATTCCTCCGCTTGATGGCAGCAAAGTACTTGCCAGCATATTGCCGCCCAGCTTTGAGTCCGGCATTGAAGCGCTCGAAAGGTTCGGCTTTATCCTGTTATTCATTGCTGTTTTCACCGGGGTTCTGGGAGTCATCTTCAGGGTTGTTATGCCGATCGCGTGGGGCCTCGTATTCATCGGTAGTAGACCATGAAAAGAATTCTTAGCGGCGCGCAGCCGACGGGCAGCATTCATCTCGGCAATTATCTCGGCGCACTGCGCAATTGGGTGGCGCTGCAACACGAGTACGAGAGCTTTTTCTGCATCGTCAACCTGCACGCGATTACCAAGCGACAGGACCCAAAACTGTTGGCCGAGAAAACGCGCGACTTGGCGCGCGTGTACATCGCGGTTGGAATCGATCCGGGCATCTCGACGATCTTTGTTCAATCCGATGTTCCAGAACATACGGAATTGACATGGGTGCTTAACTGCATCGCGCGCATGTCTGAACTTGAGCGAATGACGCAGTACAAAGATTTGGTGCGCAAGCAGACTGAGAGCGTCGGTGTCGGAGTGTTTGACTACCCCATCCTGATGGCGGCGGACATTTTGCTTTATCAAACAGATCTTGTGCCTGTGGGCGAGGATCAGAAACAGCATCTCGAGTTGACGCGAGACCTCGCGATCCGGTTCAACCGAGATTACGGCGAGACGTTTCGCGTTCCCGATCCTTATATTCCCAAAGTCGGCGCGCGGATAATGTCGTTGTCAGATCCAACGAAGAAGATGTCAAAATCTGACGACGATCCGGCTGGTTGCGTCCTGCTGCTGGACGAGGTGGACGACATTCAACGAAAATTCAAACGCGCAGTAACCGATTCAGGAACAGAGATTCGTTTCGATGCTGCGCGTCCGGCGATTACGAATCTTTTGACGATCTTTCAACTGCTAACGGGTCAGGCGCCCGACGAGATTGAAGCGCATTTTGCAGGCAAAGGTTACGGCCAGCTCAAGCAGGAGTTGGCGGAAATCACGATTGAGTTTTTGCGGCCGTTGCGGGAAAAGGTTGACTCGATCAGCGACAGTGAATTAGGTGCAATCCTCGACCGAGGCAAGCAGAAAGCGCGCGGCATTGCGCGACCGACTTTGGAAAACGTGATGGCGCGCCTGGGAGTTTCCGGCGCGAAGGAACTATTGGGACAAACGTAATGGACGAGACCCTGGAAGGAACAGCCGCCCAACCCGCACAGGAAGAGAGTACGGGCCCGATAAGCGTAACCGGGTCCTCGCCGGAGATCGTCGCTGACGATACGACTGATGATCTGAAGATCGTCATGGGCGAGTTTGATGGCCCACTCGACCTGTTGTTGCACCTGATCCGCCAGGAACAAGTCAACATTTACGATATTCCGGTGGCGCGCATCGCGGATGAGTACCTGCGTTATTTGCAGGTAATGCAGGAACTCGACATCGCCGTAGCTGGAGACTTTCTGGTGATGGCGGCTACGCTGATCGAACTCAAGACGCGGATGCTTTTGCCGCGCGATCCTTTTGCCGCGCCGGAAGAGGAAGAAGATCCGCGCAAGGATCTTGTGGACCAGCTGCTTGAGTACCAGAAATATAAAGCAGCTGCACAAATGCTTTGGTCGCGCGCCACTGTCGAACGTGCCGTATTCAAACGCGCCGAGATCGAAACCGATAAGAATAATCCTGAAGTTTCGGTCGGACTTTTCGATTTACTAAAAGTATTTCAGGAAATTCTGGCGCGTCATAAAGAAGAAGTTCTGCTGGAAATTGAGCGCGAAGAAATTTCCATGACAGAAATGCTCGAGCGATTGCGAAACATGGTTATGTCCGCGGGCGAGTTGAACCTGCGCGTGTTTTTTGAACGAGCGCGGTCGCGTCGAGAGTTAGTTCTCGCTTTTCTATCGGTGCTGGAGCTGGTTCGTTCGACCGAAATCAAGTTAATTCAAAAAGAGACTTTCGGTGACATCGTGGCCAAGGTCGCAAGTTAGCCAGGACAAAGATGCGCGCCGATCGTAAAGCAAACTGTTAGTTTGCGGTGGCTGGGCAGAGTCAACCTTAAGTCATACCAACGACTGCAAACTGATTGCTTACAAACATTAAATTAGATTGCGCGGGACAAAGATGAGCGAAGAGAGCACAAACAATCAGATGGAACAGCCCCAAGACGAAGCAGCGTTGAACGAAGAGGCCGCCAAAGAACTGGAGGCGCTGGTCGCGGCCGAAGGAACAGACGTTGAAGCCCCGGAATCGACGGATGAAGGCGCGGCGTATCAAGTTCAGAACTCTGCTGAACGCGCAGGGATAATCGAGGCCTTGATCTTTGTTTCTGAAGAGCCAATCAGCGCGAAGACAATTGCGGATGTGCTCCGCGAAGAGCGTAGCGTGGTTGAGAGCGCGCTGGCAGACCTCTCGCAGGAGTTCAACGGACGGAATGGTGGCTTGCAGTTGCGCGAAGTCGCCGGTGGTTGGCAGTTTGCCACGCGACCCGAGTATCACGAGCACGTGCGCGCGTTTCTACGTTCACGCCCAAGCGCCAAGTTGTCTATTGCGTCATTAGAGACGCTGGCAGTGATTGCTTACAAACAACCGGTCACCGTGCCGGAGATTCTCGAGATTCGCGGGGTGCAGTCTCCCTCGTCCATTAAGACGCTGCTCGATAAGAAATTGATTGTGGCCAAGGGTCGCAAGGACACGGTTGGACGGCCAATGATGTATGGAACTTCGAAAGACTTTCTGATGCAGTTTGGTTTGAAGGATCTTACGGAGCTTCCCAGCATGGAAGATTTTCAGGATTTGGCGGGCGGAGGAAGCTAAGGCTTCGTCAGTGGTCAGTAGTCCGTTGTCAGTTGTAAAGCGCCGTAGAACTGGAACGAATCGCTGCGCTAAACAAGCTACTGTCTAGCGACAACGGACCACGAACTATTATGCAAGAACGACTACAAAAATTAATTGCCAACGCCGGCATCGCTTCGCGTCGTCACGCAGAAGAATTGATCACTGCAGGTGAAGTCACGGTCAACGGCAAAGTCATAACCGAACTCGGGACCAAGGCAGATCCGGCTAAAGACCACATCAAGGTCCGCGGCAAGCTGATTAACCCGGCGATTGAGAAACGCGCACTGGTCCACGTCCTGCTGAATAAACCGAAAGGTTGTCTCTCAAGCGTTTCGGATCCCGAAAACCGCCCTACTGTTTTGCAGTATTTGCCAGCCTCGCTGGGCCGTCTTTATCCAGTGGGTCGTCTGGATTTCAATACTGAAGGTTTGTTGCTGCTGACGAACGATGGTGAGTTCACAAACTTCATTACCTCGGCGCGCAACAAAGTCCAGAAAATTTATGAGGCAAAAGTTAAAGGTGTGCCGACTGAGCAGGCAATTGAACGGTTGCGTCGCGGCGTGACGCTCGAGGATGGAACGCGCACCGCCCCGGCGAAAATTAAGCGCGTTTATGAAACACAAACGAACACCTGGTTCGAAATCATTTTGCATGAAGGAAAGAACCAGCAGATAAGGCGCATGTTTGACCTGATCGGACACTCGGTTATGAAGTTGCGCCGATCGCAAATCGGGCCCTTGCGGGACGACAAATTGAAACCGGGCACATGGCGCAAACTTACCGCAGAGGAAGTCAGCGCGATCACAACCAGGAGTAAACCGGGGCGGGCGCCACGCGCGGCCAGTCACGCTTCACCGCGTCAATAAGGTAGAATCTAAGGGTTAAGAAACTGTGGTTTGGGACAGGCATTCTTGCCTGTGATGTAGCAGGCGGGGATGCCTTTGTCGCGCCTGCCTATTGAAAAAGATGCATTTCGAACTAAACGAAGAACAGCAACAGATCAAGCAGAGCGTGCGCGAATTCGCCGAGGCGGAAATCGCTCCACACGTAATGGAGTGGGATGAAGCGCAGCATTTTCCCATTGAGTTGCAACCGAAGCTCGCGGAGTTGGGACTGACCGGCGTTTTGTTTCCGGAAGAGTACGGCGGCGCCGGCATGGGCTATATCGAGTACGCCACCATCATCGAAGAGCTGTCGCGCGTCGACGGTTCGGTGGGGATCTCGGTCGCGGCGCACAACTCCCTTTGTTCAAACCACATTTATCAGTTTGGAACTGAAGAGCAGAGACAAAAATTTCTGGTGCCGTTGGCAACCGGCAAACATCTGGGCGCCTGGGGCCTGACTGAACCAAGCGCGGGATCGGACGCTTCAGGAACGCGCTCCACTGCTGTGCGCAAGGATGGCGGTTGGATAGTTAACGGCTCGAAGAATTTTATTACCCATGCGATTCATGCCGACACTTGCGTGGCGATGGCTGTGACCGATCGCGAGAAGCGCAGCAAAGGCATTTCCGCATTCATCTTTGAAAAGGGAATGGCGGGCTTTGCGCCGGCAAAGAAAGAGAACAAGCTTGGCTTGCGGGCGTCGGAGACCGCGAGCGTTGTCTTCGAAGATTGTTACGTGCCTGATGAAAATCGCCTGGGCGACGAAGGCAAGGGCTTTGTTAATGCGATGGAAGTGCTCGACGGTGGTCGCATATCTATCGCCGCGCTTGCCGTGGGAATTGCCCAGGGCGCCTACGAATCGGCGGTTCGTTACGCCAAAGAGCGACAGCAGTTCGGTAAACCTATCTCCGAGTTTCAGGCGATCCAGTTTAAGTTAGCAAACATGGCGATGCAGATTGATGCCGCGCGTTTGTTGATGTATCGCGCCGCCTGGCTTAAGGACAATAAGCGAAAGGTCACCAAAGAATCGTCAATGGCGAAGCTGTTTGCTTCCGAAGTAAGTGTCAACGTGTGTGAAGAAGCGATTCAGGTCCACGGCGGCTATGGTTACACCAAGGATTATCCGCCGGAGAAATTCTGGCGTGATTCGAAGTTGTGCACGATCGGCGAAGGCACGTCCGAGATTCAGCGCTTGATCATTGCCCGCGAGATCCTGCAGCAGTTGTGACAGCGGACACCCAAAGTCGGCATGGTTCGATGGACGCTTCAGCCAACATGAAGTCACTAATCGATCGGATCGCGGCCGGTGACGCGCGCGCGGTGGCTCGGGCGATTTCCAAAGTAGAAGATCTTTCAAAAGACGCGGCGGACCTGATGAAGCAGGTTTTTCCGCTGACCGGTCGCGGTTTGGTGATAGGAATTACCGGGGCGCCAGGGGCAGGTAAATCATCGCTGGTCGACAAGCTGGCATTGCATTACCGGCAACAGGACGAGCGTGTAGGAATCGTTGCCGTTGACCCTTCGAGTCCGTTTTCCGGCGGCGCCATTCTCGGGGATCGCATTCGCATGCAGACGCTGGGATTGGATAGCGGCGTCTTCATTCGTTCGATGGCAACGCGCGGCAACCTCGGTGGTCTGGCGCGAACCACGGTCGATGCTGTTTCAATTCTTGATGCGGCCGGTTACGGCAGGATCATCATCGAAACGGTGGGCGTGGGCCAGGATGAAGTTGAAGTAGTCAAGGCGGCAGACGTTTCGGTCGTGGTGCTGGTGCCGGGTATGGGTGATGACATCCAGGCGATCAAGGCCGGCATCATGGAAATCGGCGATATCTTTGTTATCAACAAAGCCGATCGCGACGGCGTTAACTCGACCGAAAAGGAGCTGCAAGCGCTGTTGTCGCTTGCCGAACGCGATGATTCCTGGCAACCGCCAATCATCAAGACTATCGCGATTGAAAGCTCGGGTATTAAGGAACTAGCCGCGGCTATTGATACCTATCGCGACTTTCATCTGCGGACGAAGTCGGGTGAAGGCCGCCGTCGGGCTGTTGCGCGCTGGCGGATTTTAGAGTTGCTGCGCGAACGGTTGGTGGCACAAACGCTGGAGTCGGCTGCTGCGTCGCAGAAGCTCGATCAGTTGGCCTCTGAAGTTGCGGGCCGCAAGCGTGACCCTTATTCTGCGGTGGAAGAGATAATGCGGGGGCGCGAGTAGTGCGTTGGTTGTTCGTTGTTAGTTGTCCGTGGTCCGTGTCAGTGGTGCGGTGTCACTGGCCGGCAGACTCCTCGAAAAAAGCAACTGACAACTGACCACGAACAACGAACCACGAACCACGGACAACTGACCAGACGATGAAAGTTGACCAC
>DATAOU010000185.1:0-13630 GCA_036265575.1 Pyrinomonadaceae bacterium | reverse complement strand
CTTGCCGAGTTGATCGCCCTGTCCCTGAGCGGTGGCGCGTTCGGTCGCTTCTTTTTTCAAGAGCGCTTCACGTTCCCGCTCAATAGCGTTGACGTTGTTCGTAGTCGCCTCTACCGCCAGCTTGCGCGGCAGCAGATAATTGCGCGCATAGCCGGCCCGGACGCGGACAATTTCGCCGCGCGCGCCCAAATCGTCTACGTCTTCTCGTAACAATATTTTCGTGTGCGCCATTTCCTCAACTCCTCTTAGTCCGTTGTATAAGGCAGCAACGCGATGTTGCGCGCGCGTTTGATCGCCTCGGCCAGCATGCGCTGGTGAATGGCGCAGTTGCCTGAAATGCGTCGCGGCAAAATCTTGCCGCGCTCGGGGATGTAATTTTGCAGAAACCGCGCGTCTTTGAAATCGATTATGTCGACTTTTTCAATGCAAAAACGGCAAATGCGACGGCGGCGCATGCGCCGGCCACCGCGACCCTGCGAGCGACCTCGATCAAAATCTTCGTCTCCGTTGAACCGGCGACCACGGTCGCGGTCTTCATAGTTTGTTGTCATAGCTTCCTCGTAAATCGTAAATCGTGAATCGTAAATCGTGCTTGATTGACGACAATATTGAGCCGTTGCCTGTGCGCAAAAATCCGTGCGCGATCATGCCAGCCCTACGCAGCGTCTTCGGCTTCTTCCGCAACTGGAAACTCAGGTACAGCGGCGCGGTTTGCCGAGCTTTGGCTACCCGGTTTTTTCTCCGCCTTGCGGGCGCGCTTTGCCCTGAACTTTTCGGCGCGCCGGCGATCTTCGTCGACGCGAACCGTGATGTAACGAATGATGCGATCGTTGACGCGCATGCGTCGCTCAAGCTCAGCGATTTCGCGTCCTGAGCCCTCGATCTCCAGCAGCACGAAATTGCCTTCCGTCTTGTGCATGATTTCGTAAGCGAGCGGGCGACGGCCAAGGCTCTCGGTCTTCGTCACTACTCCACCCTGATCCGTGGCGATCTGCTTTAGAGTGTCCGTCAGACGTGTCACTTCGTCTTCTTCGACCGCCGGGTCAACGATGAACACCACTTCGTATTGTCTATTTGTTTCCATCTTTCTCCTTAGAATGAAAAGTGAAGCGTGAAAAGTGAAAAGTTATGAGCCACACCTATTATTTTTCACTTTTCACTCTTCACCTTTCACTGTTGTACGTACTCATTGCTTTCAAAACGCCATCCCGCAAAATTGCCCGTAGCGCGCTCGCGCCTCTATCTAAAATCTTTTCCACTTCGGCTCTTGCTGCCTTCGGATAGCGATCGAGCACAAAACCCTTGGAATCGTTTATCGGATGCTCTGGCTGGATGCCAATCCGCAAGCGCGTAAATTCGTTCGTGCCTAACGAACTGATGATTGACTTCAAACCGTTGTGGCCCCCGGCCGAACCGCGTGCGCGTATGCGAATCTTTCCAAACGGCAACGCCAGGTCATCTGAAATAACAATCAGGTTTTCGCCCGGCTCAGCCAGCTTGTGTTTGTGTGCTAAACAAGCAACCGCTTCGCCGCTGAGATTCATGTAGGTCTGCGGCTTAACCAGCTTGACCGCATGGCCTTCAATCTCTCCCCGTGCGACGAGGGACTGGCACTCGCGGCGAAACTTTTCGATCCCGCTATCCGCGCTCAGTTTGTCAATCAACATGAACCCGAGGTTGTGGCGCGACCACTCGTACTCGGCGCCTGGGTTGCCCAAACCAACTATGAGGATCATTGCCAGTCTCCAAAACGGTCTTGGGTTTTTGGTTTTTGGTCTTAGCAGTAGCTTTTAATGCGCTCTCCTTCAAAGACCAAAGACCCAAGTCCAAAGACCAGCGCTATTCCTTCTTTCCTTTTTCGGGCTCCCCGCCCTCTTCGTCTTCCTTTTTGCCCTTGCCAATGACTTCGGGCTCCGCAGGACCTTCGGCTTCGACTGCAGGCGCGGCCACTGGCTCTTCCTTGACGATACCGACGGTCGCAATGACTGTGTCGGCAGGCGTCAGGATTTCAATGCGCTCGTCAATCTGAATTTCAGAAATGTGAATCACGTCATGAACGCCAAGATTTGAAACGTCGACATTTATCACGTCGGGAATTTCACGTGGCTCACAACGAATTTCAAGTTCGCGGATAATTTGCTCGAGCACGCCCTGCTCGTCGCGAACGCCAATGGGTTCACCTATCAGATGCAATGGCACAGTGACTTCAATTTTCTGGCCTTTAACGAGGCGCGTGAAATCCGCGTGAATCAGGCGACCCTTGATGGGATCAACCTGGCGTTCGTGAAACATCACTTCGCTTGAGCCGACGCCTTCGATGTCGAGCGTGAAAATCGTGTTACGGCCCGATTCAGAACGAAGGATTGCGGCCAGGTCGCGAAGCGGTGCAAGCGCGGCAACCGTGCCACCTTCCCCGCCATAAATCGTGACCGGCACCATCCCTGCGGCGCGTGCGCGACGCGAATCATTCTTGCCGCGACCTTCCCGGGCCGTTGCGCGAACTGTTATGTCTTTCTGTTCTGCCATGACTGCTCCTCTTTACAAACGTTCAGCGACCAGCCTTTGAGATCTCAAATTTGAAATTTGAGATCTCAGAGACTGATCGCTGATGGACTTCTATTTAGCCATCAGTGTTTGCCCTTCGCTATACGAAGAGCGAGGAAACGCTGGTTTCCTCGTGGATCGACTTGATCGCTTTCGCCAGAAGCGGCGCGATACTAAGGACCTTAATTTTTTTCAACTCGCACGCATGGTCGCGTAGCGGAATCGTGTTCGTGATAATAATCTGCTCGATTTCGGATTCATCGAGCTGTTTCACGGCCTGCCCTGACAAAACTGCGTGCGTAAAGCAGGCATGAATTCTTTCCGCACCTGCATTCTTCAACGCGGCGGCCACCTTAGTCAAGGAGCCACCGGTGTCGCACATGTCGTCGACTATCAAACAACTACGCCCGCGGACGTCGCCAACCACGTTCATTACTTCGGCAACATTGGCCTTTTCGCGGCGTTTATCGCAAAGCGCGAGTTCGGCATCAAGCCGTTTGGCGTAAGCGCGGGCTCGTTCTGCACCGCCTGTATCAGGAGCCACCACCGTCAGGTTTGGCAGCGGATTATCCTGGTAATACCCAATCATCACCGGCGCCGAATAAAGATGGTCCACCGGTATATCAAAGAATCCCTGGATCTGCGCCGCGTGCAAATCGATCGTCAACAGACGATCCGCTCCGGCGACTGTGATCAGGTTTGCGACCAGTCGCGCTGAAATCGGAACGCGCGGGCGATCCTTTTTGTCGGACCTGCCATAACCGTAATAAGGAATCACTGCGGTGATGCGTTCGGCAGAAGAACGACGAAACGCATCGAGCATGATCAGCAACTCCATCAAGTGCTCGTCGGTCGGAGGGCAGGTCGGCTGCACAATAAAAACGTCGCCGCCGCGCACGTTCTCATCGATTTGAAAATTGAACTCGCCATCCGAAAAGCGCTCGGTAAAAGCGTGCCCCATGTCGCAACCCAGATGACGCGCAATCTCCTCCGCCAGTTTCGGGTTTGCGTTTCCCGAAAAAACCTTGATGCCGCCGGTTGTGCTCATAAGTTAAGTGATGGGTGATGAGTAATGAGTGATGAGTAAAGCGGGATTTGCTTTCTACTCATGACTCATCACTCATCACTTTAGCGAAATGGCTGGGGCGGGAGGATTCGAACCTACGAATGCCGGCTTCAAAGGCCGGTGCCTTACCACTTGGCGACGCCCCAATATCGAATCAGAATTTAAAGAGCGTAGGAACGAAATAACTCTTCGCCGATTGCGTGCCGGTATTCGTTCCGGGACACTGTAACACAAGGGAATATCCGCCAACCCGCTTCAGTTTGAATTTTTTCGAGAGCTTGCTGCTGAGATTTTTGATCCGCAAAGACACCGAACACGCTCGAGCCACTTCCAGTCATTAATGCTGCCTTCGCGCCGGCAGCAATCAGCTGGTCTTTCGCTCTTCCAATCTCAGGGTAAATATCAAAGATCAGGGACTCGAAATCGTTCACAAAATCATTGTGCAACCACGGCAGCGAATCGTCTGAATCGCCCCTGTTTTGCGAACTGGAAAGAATAAATTCCGAGGTATCGCTTGTCAAGGCAGGAGCCTGCAGAGCTTCATACGCGTCTCGCGTAGAGACGCTGGCACGCGGCGCGATAATGATCAAGTGCTGTGACAGCGGATCCGGCAGCACCGTTAACGTCGTTCCCGTGCCTGTTCCCAACATGGAACCGCCAAAGAAAAAAAACGGCACATCGGCGCCCAGCTCAGCGGCAATTGTTATCAAATCATTCGCGCTGGCATCGACTTGCCAAAGCCGCGCCAGTGCTAATAGCGCAACCGCGGCATTCGACGAACCGCCGCCCAGACCTGCTTCAGCCGGGATACTTTTTTCGAGTTGTATGCGCGCGCCCTTTCCGACCCGATACTGCTGTTGTAGAGCGTGGGCAGCGCGAACAACGAGATTCCGATGGTCGCTCGGAATTTCGGCGTTGCTGCAAATTAAGGCTATTTCCTGCTCCTCGCTCAGTTCAAAACTGAGGCTGTCATGCAGCGAGATTGTCTGTAGCGTGGTTCTGATTTCGTGGAGGTGGTCAGGACGTTTGCCAAGAATGCGCAAACTCCAGTTGATCTTGGCAAAGGAAGGAAGACTAAGAAACTGATTCACGTGCGCGACGTCTGTTGACCGACAAGCTTAAGTTTGTCGCTCCATCCTACTTCACTTACTTAACAAATTGAAGTTTAAGGGTGACGCACTAACGAGTGAGAAAAACCTGAGTCAAATAGACGCTGCCATCGGCCGCAACGTAACTGCCGATAGCTGAAACCTGAAATCCAATATAAAGAATGTTTGCCCGATGTCCGCCGGACGTCAGCCAACGCTCGACCGCAAACGCGCCCGGATCGGCGAAGCCTTTGTTGAAGGCAATGTTCTCCGCCAGCACTCTAAAGTGCATCAGTCCCAACGCACGACCTCGATCTTTCGGCTCCAGGCCTTCCGGCGTTTCATGTGCAAAGTATCCACGGCGGGCCATATCTTCAGAATGCATTCGCGCCATTTTGCAAAGCAGCGGATCCCAGGCAAGCGGTTGCAATCCGTTTTGAACGCGCGCTTCGTTGGTCTTCTCAAAAGCGGTGCGTTCAATCGTGCTGGCGTCCGCGAGCGCAGGCATTGAAGGTGTGCTCGTGGAGTTCGCTTCTGATGCCGAGGTTAGAGACTCGGCAACGCGCCTCGGTCTCGAAACTGAGTTGACTACAGAACTCGAAATCAAACGGGCCACTGGCTGACTTTGCCCGCTTTGCGCGACCGACGATTGGCTGGTCGCCAGAAAACTGACGGCTATGAATGCAAGTTTGACGAATAGCGAGCAGTGCTGGCGGCAGAAGTGCCGCGGGGGATTTAAGGATTTCATTTTCTAAAAGCCGTGGCTGGCGAAAAGCCAACGCGATGGACCTATGAGGTAGGCGATTTAAATAAAGGACCGAGGCCGGGGCGGGCAGGTCAGAAGAAGACGCTAGCAGCCTAACAAAGTATTAAACCGAGATCAACACCTTTTGACGCAGCGTTGGGGTGGGAGTTATGTAGATTTTGCTGGCGAATCCGGCAAGTTCTCGTTCGAAGCGAAACGCTGCACCGCCACTTCCCAAGCGTGGCGAACGGGATAGGCATAAAGCAATACAGCGATCGCCACCACGCCTCCGGCGTAAGTATAAAAGTCATTGCCGGTGAAAAGAGTTCCACTGAAACCAATCAGGGCGACGAGCACGGCTAATAACGCCACCTGCAACGTGGTGCGTTGCAATGTCGCCAAAAGTCCGACAGGTCCCCGCAAACTGCCGATGTCTTGAAGACGCATCGCTGAGAATTTGGTACGGCGCAGCGCGATCGAACTCAAACCGAAAATCAAAATGCTTATGCGCACCGCGATATCCAAAGGAGGATTGCTTCGCGGAGTAAGAAATCTCTTACTGAAGTAAGCGACGACGCCAAGCAACACCACTCCGATTAACAAAGCGATCAGTGTGCGTGAGGTGGCGCTATGCCGGCGGCTTAATTCGCTTCTTACTTCGGGAAGTTTGGCGGTGCTTTCCATGGGTTTTATCTCCGCGGGTTATAATCCGCTAAGTCACACAGTTCAGCAAGCAATCGTAAAACAAACTGTTAAGTTGCGATGTTAGTTCGGCGTTATTGCTCGTTACGGAACACCGCAAACTAAAAGAAGCGGCCCGCTGTTTTAGATATAGCGGGCCGCATTTAACTTGATTGTTTATAGCCTTACGGTTTGATTCCGGGAGGCGGCGTTGTAGGTGCGACGCTAGCGGGCTGGCCCGAGTTTTGAACCGGAGCCGGTGGCCGCTGATTACTGGTTGCGGGCCTCGTACTTCGCTGAACTGGGGCCAAGGGAGTTGCATTAGCGGGCAACTGACCATTGTTTTTGACGGCTTCATCAATCAGGTCGTTAGTGCCCTCTTTCTTATCCTTACTGATCAATACACCATCGCCGTTAACGGTAACGTCGGCTCGTCCCGAAACCTGTTGCATCAGGTTGCCCATGAATCCCGGCTTGTCGGCGGGCATTACGCGTTTTCGCTCCGGATTGGGTTCAGGAATTGGCGCACCGATGATCGACAACTGATCTTTTGCTTTTTCCACGTATTCGCTGTTAGGAAAATTACGCAAGAGCTCCTGATAGTATTTTGCTGCCTCGTCCGGCTCTTCCTCGAGTTGATAGGTTGTCGCGAGGCGAAACAGAACTTCATCGCGCAGGGAAAAATTCGGGTACTTTTCAATTATCTCTTTCAGACGGGATTGCGAGCCCTTAAGTCCGGTGCCGCGCCCTTTGTTGTAGCGTGCTTCGTAATAGAAACGCGCGACTCCCAGGTTGTGCATGGCCAGGCTTTCCTGCGTTTCGCGCAAGTGATCCTCGACAATCGGTCGCAGCTTCGTATCCGGATACTGTTGCAGCAGCGCTTTCAGCCGTTGCTCGGCTTTACGCGCATGCGTGATATCACGATCAGAAAGGCCCATCTGTCTCATTTCGGCTTCTGCAACTTTGAGCATGGCGTCATCGGCTAACGGATCGGTCGGGAAAAAAGTCAGCCAGTCGAGATAAGCCTGAGCGGCCTGGATTAGCGAAGCGCTGGTCCCTTCGAGATAGAAAGAATCTGCAATGGCTAGTTTTGCAAGTGGGAGAAAAGCCGAGTCAGGGTAAGTGTTAACAATCGTGGAGAATAGCAGGCGTCCTGTTTCGTGATTTCCCTTCCTCACTTCTTTTGCTGCCTCTTCAAAAAGCACCCGATCACGACCGGCCGCGACGGTGCCTGTTAGCTCTGCGTACTTGTCGTTATCGCCGCCGCCACCGAATAATCCGAACAGTTTGCCGCCCTTTTTCTTCTTGCTGCTTGAACTGCCCGACGCGGTTGCTACCGTGCGCGCGCTCGCGGTTGACTGCAAACCAGCTTCAACTCTTGTGTTGATCTCTGCTACGGACGTTTCCAGCCGATCCAGAATCGTATGATCGTATTTGTCAGATCGCTCCTGTTTGCCACGGACATCATTGACATCGACCAAAAGTGAGCTCACCTCTTTGTCGAGACCTCGCAACCGTTGGCGCGGGTCGTCGGGGTTCTTCTTTTCCTTATCATTTGCCTCTCCCAGCGAGGCGATCGCGCTGCTCAATGATCGGCGCATTGCTTCGAGTTTCGAACGCATGATGTCGAGGCGCTGAACAGTCGACAGATCGCTCGACGCGCCCTGCGGCCAGGCTGCACCGGCCAGAGCGAAAATCAAGGCCGCGCAAATCACTAACTGAACAGGAAAACGATAACGCATAAATAACCTCCGAAAAATTCCACCATCTAACTCTTAGTAAGTACTGACAACTTTCATTAGCGTCATGCCCACGCAAGCAAACGCGGCGACACTCTCTCTAGACCCACTGAATCGTTGCTTCGCGCAGCTCACGAACGGCTGCCTCCGGGTCAGATTTCCCGAATACTGCCGAACCCGCCACAATAATTTCGGCGCCGGCATCGACGACCGCCGCGATGTTTCCGGAATCAATGCCGCCATCGATTTCTATCCGCGTCGACAGTTTTCGATCGACGATCATGGCTTTCAATCGCCGCACCTTTTCAATCGAAGTCGGGATAAAACTCTGGCCACCAAAGCCGGGATTGACCGACATCACCAGCACGTAATCAGCAAACGCGAGGGCTTCCTCCAGGCTGCCGACCGGAGTAGCGGGGTTAATAACAATGCCTGCCTGCGCGCCCGCTGCTTTGATCGACGCGAGGGTTCGATGCGCGTGCGCATCTGCCTCGACATGGATCGAAACCATTTTTGCTCCGGCTGCAACAAATTGTTCCGCGTACCGGCCGGGCTCGGAGATCATTAGATGGGCATCGATCGGCAATTTCGTAGCCCGTGCCAGCGACTTAACTACCGGCAAACCAACAGTGATGTTGGGAACAAAGTGTCCGTCCATTACATCAACATGCAGGATGGCCGCACCGCCGCGTTCCACCGCTTCAATCTCTTCGCCGAGCCGCGAAAAATCCGCGGACAAAATCGATGGCGCAATGTCGATGGTCCTGTTCATCTCTTAATCGACTCGCTCCGCGCGGCCCAAAGCTTAAGGAATTTCCGGCTTTGGCTTTGCAGGAGAAGGCTTAGTGACTGGAGGACGCCGGTTCTCGTTAGCGCGATTTGAGTTGTTGTTAATGATCAATGCCGGGCGGTTTGAGTTTAAGTTTGTTCCGCTATTTACGTTACCAGTATTCGTATTGCGATTCACCGGGCGATTGCTGTTTGCGTTTCGATTGCCGTTAGCGTTCGCGTTTTCGTTCGTGTTCTTATTTGTATTCTTGCGCTTTGGCTTGTTCTCGTTCGCGGACGGCGCCTCGTTCGCATTTGCAGGCTTGGCATTTTCGTCCGCCGGTTTTTCAATCACAGCCTCTGAAGCTTCGCCTTCTTTCGCTGTGCGGCTGATGTCCATCGCGACAGTCTGTCCCGCTTTGACGACTTCACCGGCACGCGGCAGTTGGAACAAAACGGTATCAGCCTTCAGTTGATTGCTGGGCCTGGTGGCACGCACGCGATAATTAAGTCCGGCCCCTCCGAGTACGTGCTCGGCCTCAAAACGATCCTTTCCAACTACGTCGGGTACTTTTACTTCAGGACTACGCAGAGACAGGTAAACAGTAGTGGCAAGACCAAAGAGAAAAACAATCGCAATCGCGATCACGATGCCGAGCCGTCGCAATGCGGAGAGTATCCCGGTGGCCATATTCACTTATGCTGATCTCCAAAAAGGCCGGCTACTCCAGCGCGCTGACTTCAGTTTGCGAAGTCTAACATTCGGCAGCGAGCCTCGCAAAGCAACTGATCATCTGCCTCCATCATTACGTCGGAATGAGGCAACAAAAAAGCCATCCGTGTCCTGGTGTTGCGGCCAGGTTCGCAACGTCTCGGGGTTGCCCGGCCCGTGGCTTAACGGCAAGGGCAGCGGCACAAAGTTGATGTTGTTTTCAAGGAACGTTTGCACGACTGATTCGTTCTCTTCTGGCTCAACAGAACAGGTTGAGTAAACCAATCTGCCGCCAGGTTTCACCAGCGTCGCGGCGTTCTGCAGGAGCTGCTTTTGCCGCGAGGCTAAATCAGCGATGTCGTCGGCTGAGATGCGCCAGCGGATCTCAGGGTTGCGCCTAAAGGTGCCAGTACCCGAGCACGGCGCGTCGACCAGCACGCAGTCAAAGGTGCTTTCCTTGAACGGCAGAGATGCCAGACCGTTCACCGTCAAACAGTAAACGTTCAACAAATGGTGCTGTTTTGCTGCGTCTCTGACGGTACGTAAGCGATGCGCGTGAAGGTCGGATGCAACTACGACCCCGGTGCCTTTGAGCATGTCCGCGATTTGCGTGCTCTTACTGCCCGGCGCGGCGCACAAATCCAGCACACGTTCCCCAGCCTGGGGGTTCAGGACTTGTGCCACCATTTGCGAGGCTTCGTCCTGTACATAGACCCTGCCTGCGGCAACCAGCTCGGCAAACAGTGGCCCACTATCGGTGATGCGCCAGGCATGTTCGGCTATCCTGGACGGTTCCAGTTTCGCGCCACTTGCGCGCAGCTGCTCGATCACTTCGTCCTCAGAAGCACGCTGTTTGACAACTCGAAATGCAACCGGCGCCTGCTGATTGTTGGCCCTGGCAAAGGCCTCGGTTTCTTCAATTCCAAAAGCCCTGGCCCAACGTTCAATTAGCCAAGCCGGATGTGAGGTTGCCACAGCAAGTCGTTCAAACGGGTCGGCGATGTGCCGGGCTGGGTCAATTTCCAACTCGCGCGCGGCCCTTCTCAATACCGCATTGACGAGCGCCCCGGCCGAACGCAAGCGCGCGCGATGAACAAGATTCACCGACTCGTTTACAATTGCGGATGCCGGCACTCGCGACAGAAAGCGTAACTGATAAAGACCAAGCCTCAGGATAAGGCGAATGGCGACATCGAGATCGGCGGTGGGCCGTTTGGTGAAATGCTCAGCCAGGCGATCGAGCCACAATTGCCAGCGCAGCACTCCCATCACCAACTCATGACAGAGCGCGCGATCTCTTGGATCTAACTCTGGTTCTTTTTGGGCCAGCAGGATCGAGGCGTAAGCGCCGTCCGAGACGCGCATGAGGATCTCAAACGCGGCCAGTCGCGCCGGTGAAACGGTGTTAGTCCTGCCCAAAGCGGTCGCCAATCTTGAGGTGCGTGCCATTAAGAAAATCTCTGGCGAGCAAGCGGCGTTTGCCTTGCAGTTGCAGCTCGAGTAAACGCAGTGCTGTCTTTTCTCCGCAGCTCACAATTAGTTCGTCGCCATGAGCAGCGAGAACTTCCCCCGGCGCCACCGTTTTGCCCTGATCGACCGCAGCTTTCCAGACAATCAACCGCTGCGAGTTCCAGGATGTGTACGCGTTAGGCCACGGTTGGAAACCACGTACGCGACGCTCAATCTCGTGAGCACTGCTGGTCCAATCAATCACGCCGGTGGCTTTAGTTAGCAACGGGGCAAACGTCGCCTTACTGTCATCCTGTGGCGTCGGCTGGAGTTCATCAAGCCGCTGAAGTGTTTCGCCAAGTAATTCAGCGCCAGAGGCTGCCAACCGTTGCATGAGCTCGGGTGCAGTTTCTGCCGGCTCGATCTGCGTTTGCCGCTGCAACAAGATTGGGCCAGAGTCGAGTTCCTCTTCGACAAACATGGTCGTCACGCCCGTCTGCTCTTCACCGTTCACGATGGCCCAATTTACCGGAGCGGCACCGCGGTAGCGCGGCAACAACGAAAAGTGGACATTGATGCATCCGCGGCGGGGCGCAACTAAATATTCGGCGGGAAGAATTCGACCGTAAGCAACTACGACTGCGAGGTCGGCCTGATAGGAAGCAAACAACTCTTTTGACTCTTTAGTCCTAATCTTCGGCGGCTGCTCGACTTTGATTCCATGTGCGAGCGCAAACTGTTTAATCGGTGGTTCATGCATTTTGTCCCCACGGCCCGCCGGCTTGTCTGGTTGCGTCCAGACGGCAACAACCTCGTGGCCATCGCTGAGCAGACGCTGCAACGACGCCACAGCCGATTCAGGCGTACCCATGAAAACAATGCGCATCATGATGTTAGGCAAGAGCGGGGGCAAGCCCGCCTTCCTAACCTGAGAGAGTACGAAACTCGCCTATCTAATCAATCTTGAAAGCCACTCACTCAAGGAGTAGCGACAAGCTAGTCAGCTCATGGTCAGGAAGGCGGGCTCGCCCCCGCTCTTAATTTTTCAGATTGCGGCTCTCTTCTCGAGCGGGCTAGTCGTAGCTCCAACTTTTTCCGCCGAGACTTTCGCCTGCATGAAGAGCAGCAAATAATCGCGGCCGCCCGCTTTTGAATCTGTGCCCGACATGTTGAAACCACCAAACGGGTGCACGCCAACCAGGGCGCCGGTACATTTCCGATTCAAATAGAGATTGCCGACATGAAACTCGCGACGCGCGCGTTCGAGTTTTGCTTCATCCGCGCTGTACACCGCGCCAGTCAAGCCAAACTGAGTATCGTTAGCGATCTGCAAAGCGTCGTCATAGTCGTTAGCTTTGATCACAGCCAGCACTGGGCCAAAAATCTCTTCCTGCTCAATGGTCGCGCCCGCCTTTACATCAGCGATTACGGTAGGCTCGATGAAAAAGCCCTGCTCGCCATCCGAACCACCCCCGGCTATCACCCGGCCGCCTTCACTTTTGCCTTTTTCAATGTAGTCGTTGATCGTTTTAAAGGCTTTCTCATTGATGACCGCGCTCATGTTTGTAGTCGCGTCGTTTGGCCCACCAACTTTGATTTTCTCGGTGCGCTCGACAATCTTTTCCAGCATTTGATCATAAACGCGGGCGTCGATAATCGCGCGCGAACACGCTGAACACTTTTGTCCCTGGAATCCGAATGCAGACTGCACCACACCGGTAGCGGCCTCTTCCAGATCAGCGTCCTCAGCAACGATGATGGCGTCTTTGCCACCCATTTCGGCAACGACGCGCTTGATCCAAATTTGTCCCTCGTGCACTTTCGCCGCGCGTTCATTGATGCGCAAACCAATTTCTCGAGAACCGGTGAAAGCAATGAAGCGAGTCTTCGGATGGTCCACGATTACGTCACCGACTTCAGCGCCGGATCCGGTCATAAAGTTAACCACGCCGGCTGGCAGCCCGGCCTCTTCCAGGATTTCAAAAAACTTGTAAGCAATCGTCGGCGCGTCGGATGAAGGTTTCAAAACGACGGTGTTGCCGGTCACAAACGCGGCGCTGGTCATACCCGCCATAATCGCGCAGGGAAAATTCCACGGTGGAATCACTGCGCCGACACCGAGGGGTATGTATGTCAGATGGTTGTCCTCGCCCTTGAGTTTCACCAACGGCTGATCGCCGGAATAGCGCAGCAACTCGCGCGCGTAGAACTCGCAGAAATCGATCGCTTCGGCCGTGTCGCCGTCAGCTTCGGCCCACGTCTTCGCGACTTCATGAATCATCCAGGCAGACAACTCGTGTTTGCGTTCGCGAATAATCGCGGCCACCCGAAATAAAAGATCGGCACGCTCCTGCGCGTCGGTGTTTTTCCAACTTTGAAACGCTTGATAAGCCGACTCGACGGCCTGGTTGGCAAGTTCTTTGGTTGCCTTTTGAAAACGACCGACCAGCTGCGTGCGATTAGCCGGATTGAAACTGTCTAGCTTGCTGTCGGTAGTAATGCGTTCGCCGCCGATGACCAACGGATATTCCTGGCCCAGCTCGCTTTTCACTTTCTCAAGGGCCGCGCGCATCGCCTGCGCGTTCTCTTCTTTACTAAAATCGGTAAACGGTTCGTTACGGAATTCGGTAGACATGTTCAGCTCCAATTAATTTTTTTTGAAATAGTAACACCAGTGAGCGGTGAGCCGTGAGCAGCGGGAGTAAGCGGTAAGCCGTGACACTTACCCCTTTGTGTTACTGCTCACGGCTTACCGCTCACTGCTAACTCCATCTCCCTGCTTTTTGCAGTTTCCTAATCTTCCGCTTGACGAGTTCTCGCTTAATTGAACTCATCTTG
>DATAOU010000184.1:0-13113 GCA_036265575.1 Pyrinomonadaceae bacterium | reverse complement strand
AGCCGGGCTTGATCTTAATCTTGATGCGCTGATAGCCAGCGGCTAATTCCCTTTCGATTTTCTCGAGCAGAACCTCAGGCGTGCTCTGAATGCCGATGGAAACACCGCAGGGAATTTCGCGCCGCTCACCGCCCAAATGCTTCCAAAGGGGTAAGCCGAATAGTTTTGCTTCAAGGTCCCAGCAGGCAGTTTCAATCGCGCCCTTAGCCATGCGATTGCCGCGCACGTGTTGCATCACCCTCCAAACATCCGCGGCGCTTTCAATTTCCCTACCAACGGCGCTGGGGGCGAGAAACGTTTTGAGCGTGGCCCAGGCGCTTTCCGTCCATTCTTCGCAATAGAACGGGCCCTCGCCCGCGGTGCACTCGCCCCAACCTTGCTGGCCGCCCCGGTCATTCACACAAACCAGGACAATGCGCCTCTCGGTCGTGCGTCCGAAACTCGTTTCGAACGGATGGACCAACGGCAGACGAATTTCGCGCAGCTCGACGGAGGTTATGAACACTATTTGGGCGTGCCTTACCGGATTAACGGAACGCAAACATTATTGCATGCGCATGACTTAGCACAAAAACTGTTCTCGCAGTGGCGAGATGCGACCACCTGGCGTAGTCGCGTCAGAACTCCAGCTTTGTGGTGGGTCGACAAAAACAGCCGGGAGGGTAGCGACCGGGTCTACGACTCAACGCGGAATTCAATAGTTCGTGTGTTGTTGTCACTATTATGGCATTCCAGTTTCGCAACGACTCGGTCGCTCAGCGGACCCACAGTTTTAGACCCGGTCGCTACCGCTCCCGGTTCTGTATTCGTCGACCCCCAATGCAGATAGATAGGCGAACCTGGAACCGCCATCGAGCTTTTTCGCAGCGGAAAAGCTGAGGACAAATAAAAAACGGCCACCGGGGACCGTTTGTTATTAACACTTTTGCAGAAGCTTATTCCGTGGAAACGAGCGCTTCGTTATTCAACGCCGCATGCATTGTGTGCCATGGCAGCGTGGCGCACTTGACGCGCACAGGAAACTCGCGCACGCCTGAAAAAACTTTTAGATTCCCCAAGCGCTCGGCGACGTTCTCTTCATCAGAGTCGCTGGTAACCATCTCATGAAAGGAAGTGAAAAGCTGTTCGGCGTCCTCTTTGCTCTTACCTTTAACAGCCTGCGTCATCATGCTGGCAGCGGCCTTGGAGATAGCGCAACCGGAACCTTCGAAACTGATTTCCTTTACGGCGTCACCTTCGAGGTTGAGGTAAACGGTCAGGTGGTCGCCGCAAAGCGGATTGAACCCTTCCGCCGAATGGTTCGCGCTTTCCAGCTTGCGAAAATTCCGCGGCTTCTTGTTGTGGTCGAGAATTACTTGTTGGTAGAGCTCGCTGAGTTCAGACATATGAAAACCGTGAATCGTAAATCGTGAATCGTGAATGGTGAATGGTGAATGGTGAATGGTGAATGGCGAATGAATCGTATAGGCGTTGTTTTAACAGACTATTCTCCGTCGATTTAAGATTTACGATTCACGATTCACGAAAAAATCTCCACTACCTTTTCAATTGTTCGCGCCAGCACGTCAACTTCTTCTTTCGTGTTGTAAAAAGCAAACGAGGCGCGCGCCGTTGCCGGCACATTAAACCGCTGCATTACCGGCTGCGCACAGTGATGCCCCGCGCGTACGGCGATCCCTTCCTGATCGAGGATCGTGCCGATATCGTGCGGATGAATCTCGTCGATAACAAACGACAGAACGCTCAGCTTCTCTCGCGCGGTGCCGATTATACGCACACCTTCAATCGCGCTTAACTTTTCGGTCGCATAGCGCAAGAGCTCATCTTCGTGTGCCGACGCCCTCTTTCGATCGAGGGTATTCAGATAGTCGATCGCTGCGCCCAGTCCAATCTGCGATGCGATTGCCGGCGTGCCGGCCTCAAACTTATTCGGCAAATCGCCGTAGATTGTCTTCTCGAAAGTGACGCTTTTGATCATGTCGCCGCCGCCCTGAAATGGATTCATCGTTTCCAGCAGCGCAGCCTTGCCGTAAACGACGCCGCTTCCAGTTGGCGCAAACATCTTGTGACCTGAAAAGGTGTAAAAGTCGCAGTCGAGGTCCTGAACGTCGATCAGCATATGTGGGGCGCTTTGAGCGCCATCGATCAATACCGGCACGCCATACTTATGTGCCTGATCAATCATCTGCTTGACCGGATTAATGGTTCCGAGCGCGTTTGAGACATGCGTCACCGCCACCAACTTTGTGCGCTCATTCAGCAGCGCATCATATTCATCAAGCAGCAACTCTCCCGCATCGTTCATCGGGATGACGCGCAGCCGCGCGCCTTTTTCTTCGCAAAGCATCTGCCAGGGAACGATGTTGGCGTGATGCTCCATCGCCGAGATGATGATTTCGTCACCAGCGCCAATGAACTTGCGGCCGTAGCCGTGCATAACGAGATTGATACCCTCGGTTGTGCCGCGGACAAAAATGCATTCCCGCGACTCGCGCGCGTTGATGAAGCGCTTCACTTTCTCGCGCGCGCCTTCGAAGGCGGTGGTTGCCTTCTGGCTCAGGTAATGGACACCTCGGTGGATGTTCGAATGCTCGTCTTCAAGGTAAATGCTGCCGCGATCGATAACTACTTGCGGCACTTGTGACGAGGCAGCATTGTCGAGGTAAACCAACGGCTTGCCGTTGACAGTCTGGCGCAGAACCGGAAAGTCTTCTCGAAGTCGCTGCACGTCAAATCGCGCCGGGGCCACGATTGCGTGGGCGCCTTGAGAAACTACTAATGGTTCGGTGCTACTCATGATTTTCACGCTTCAAGTCGAGCGTTTAGCCGATGCAGAACCGCCTCATCAAGCTCATTACCAATTGAATCAAGTTTGATTTTTGCTATCACTTCTTCGGCAAAACCATAGGTCAAGAGGTTCCGTCCCAGTTCGGGATGAATGCCGCGAGTTTCGAGGTAAAATAACTCATCCTGATCGATCTGTCCGACTGCGGCGCCGTGCGCGCATTTCACGTCGTCCGCCAATATCTCCAACTGCGGCTTGGTATCCACCCGCGCTTCGTTCGAGAGCAGTAGGTTCTTGTTAGTCTGCATTGCGTCAGTTTTTTGCGCGTTGTGTCGCACGAAAACTTTGCCATTGAACACAGCCCGCGACTTGCCGTCCAGAATGCCCTTGTAAAGTTGATGGCTGGTGCAATTCGGCTGGCGATGATCGATCACGGAGTGCGTGTCGGCGTGCTGGTCACCGGTGACGAGATAAAGACCGTCCACCCAACACTCTGCACCTTCATGGTCCATCGTTACTATGATGTCGTGGCCGGAAAGCTTAGCGCCAAAGGTAATCGTGGTTGTGTCATAGCTTGAGTTTCTTCCCAAGCCGACAGCCGTGGTCGCGACATGAAAGGCTTCGACGCTTTCGCGCTGCACTTTATGGTGCACCAGCCGCGCGCCCTCTTCCAGAACAACCTCGACAACCGCGTTCGATAAATACTGGTTTGCGTCGGCGCTCACGTAGTTTTCGACAATGGTGGCATTGCTGTTTTCCGCAGCAACGACCAATAAGCGCGGAAAGCTTGCCCTGTTTTCGCTTTGCGCGATGAACAGCAAATGTATCGGTGCCGCAACAGTCACGCCTTTAGGAATGTAGACGAACGCGCCGTGATTTATGAACGCGGTATTAAGAGCGGTAAAACCGTTTACGACATAGTCGGCCTGACGCGAAAGATGCGCGCGCACAATCTCGCTGTAGCGTTTGTCTGCCAGCGCCTGGTTCAAATCTATCGCGACAACCTGCTCTGGCAGGGCCTGTAATGAAGACAAATCGCTTCGCAGAATGCCGTCAATGAAAACCAGCTGACTAGCGCGAGTCTCAGGAACGGCACTCAGGTGTTTCAACTCTGCGTCCGTCTGCGTTGCTACAGCAGCAACTGAGGGTTGGAAATTGCCGCGCGCGATCGCGGCGACGTTTGTGTATTTCCACTCCTCTTCCTTAACCGAGGGAAAGCCTAACTCCGCAAATCGTTCAATTGCATTCTGTCGCAAGCGCTCGAGCCACGAACCGTCGCGCTCCTTTTGCAAATCTCGAAACGCGTTCGCGTAAAGATTCTCTTTTTGTAGTTCAGTAACCATTTCTACTTCGCACCCACAACCGCGCCGTTGCCTTCCGGTGCTGCCTTTAACCAGTCGTAGCCTTTTTGTTCGAGCTCGAGCGCCAACTCTTTGCCGCCCTCTTTGGCAATGCGACCGTTGGCCAGCACGTGAACAAACTGCGGCACAATGTAATCAAGCAAACGCTGATAGTGCGTCACCAGAATCACTGCGTTGTTCGCGTTGTGGAGTTGATTAACGCCCCCCGCCACAATTCTCAGCGCATCAATGTCGAGTCCCGAATCGGTTTCATCAAGCACTGCCAGCTTCGGTTCAAGCACGGCCATTTGCAGAATTTCGTTGCGCTTTTTTTCGCCGCCAGAGAACCCTTCGTTCACAGAACGAGTCATGAAACTCGCGTCCATCTCGACTACTTTGGCGCGCTCTTTCAACAAATCTTTGAACTCCAGGGGATCGAGCTCTTCTTCACCAAGGTGCTTGCGTTTCTCGTTATAGGCCAGGCGAAGAAACTGCGCGTTTGAAACACCGGGCACCTCGATCGGATATTGGAACGCCATGAAGATCCCTTCGCGTGCGCGCTCGTCAGGCGCCAACTCCAGCAGGTTCTTGCCCTCGTAAAGGACTTCACCCTTGGTAACCTGATACGCCGGATGCCCTGACAAAACTTTTGCCAGCGTCGATTTTCCGGAACCGTTCGGTCCCATGATGGCGTGAATCTCGCCTTGCTTTACGGTGAGATTGATCCCTTTCAGGATTTCATTGCCGTCGATGCCCGCATGTAAATTTTTGATCTCTAACAACACGAATGATTACTCCTCAAACAAAAGTGACAAGTGACCTGAACAAGCGACAAGCAAACTAATTCTCTTGCCACCTGTTAACCTGTCACCTGTCACCGTATTAACCAACGCTGCCTTCCAGCTTCAAGCCAAGCAACCGCTGAGCTTCGACAGCAAATTCCATCGGCAACTGCAAAAACACATCTTTGCAGAAACCGTTAATGATCAGCGAGACGGCGTCCTCCTGCGAAATGCCGCGCTGCTGAAGATAGAACAATTGCTCCTCGCTAATTTTCGAGGTGGAAGCTTCATGCTCAACGCTCGAGCTGTTGTTCATTACCTCAATATAGGGAAACGTGTTCGCGCCGCAATTTGGTCCAATCAACATCGAATCGCACTGCGTGTAGTTGCGTGCGCCTTCCGCTTTCGGCATCACCTTAACCAGACCGCGATAGCTGTTGTTCGACTTGCCGGCAGCGATTCCCTTCGAAATGATCGTCGACCGCGTGTTCTTGCCGAGGTGGATCATCTTGGTGCCAGTGTCGGCCTGCTGCGCGTGATTGGTTAACGCCACTGAATAAAACTCGCCAATCGAATTGTCCCCCTGCAGAATGCACGAGGGGTATTTCCAGGTGATCGCCGAACCGGTTTCAACCTGCGTCCAGGAAATCTTCGAGTTCCGGCCGGCACACTTGCCGCGCTTGGTTACGAAGTTATAGATACCACCGACGCCTTCTTCATCGCCCGCATACCAATTTTGCACCGTTGAATACTTGATCTGTGCATCATCGAGCGCCACCAGTTCGACCACGGCTGCGTGCAATTGATTCTTATCGAACTTGGGCGCAGTACAGCCCTCAAGATAAGAAACGTGCGAGCCTTCTTCGGCGACGATCAAGGTTCTTTCAAACTGTCCGGATTCTGAGTTGTTAATTCGGAAGTACGTCGACAACTCCATCGGACAACGTACGCCCTTGGGGATGAAACAAAAGGAGCCATCGGAAAACACGGCGCTGTTTAGGGCGGCAAAAAAGTTGTCGTTGGTCGGTACTACCGATCCCAAATACTTCTTGACGAGGTCGGGATAGTCGCGAATCGCTTCGGTAAATGAACAAAAGATGACGCCGTGCTTCTTTAATTTCTCTTTGTATGTAGTGGCCACCGAAACCGAGTCGAAAACAGCGTCTACGGCTACGTTCGCAAGTTGCTTTTGTTCGGTTAGCGGAATGCCCAGCTTCTCGAAGGTGCGCAACAATTCAGGATCAACTTCATCGAGACTTGCTAGTGCGGCCTTGCGCTTTGGCGCGCTGTAATAAATAACGTCCTGATAATTAATCTCGGGGTAAGAAATGTTAGGCCAGTGTTTCGGCTCAGTCATAGTCAGCCAATGACGATAAGCCTTCAGGCGAAACTCCAACATCCAGTCAGGTTCATTCTTCTTCGCAACGATTAGACGAATGGTGTCTTCGGTTAGACCACGAGGGATAACATCGGATTCGATGTCAGTTACGAAACCGTATTTGTATTCCTGCTGGTTTAATATTTCCGCGGTGCTCATTATTTATTATGACCGTCTCAGACGGTCCTCACGCTTGCACGTGACTGTTCTCCATTTTGGTTCTTGAACTCTGAATTTTATGTAAGACAGCATCCACATTGGCTTCTGTCCCCAACAGTTGCGACAAGGTGATCTCGGACAATGCGTTATCGACAATCTGGTGCAACTCGACAATGACCGGCCGAATGCCACAATCACCCGTGTGCACGCATGAATCCAAAACACCGGCGTAACTCTTGCAGTGCGTTTCCACACTTTCGTCGTCGAGCACGCTGATAACTTCGTTTAGATGAATGTCTCCGGCGGAACGCGCCAGGCGATAGCCACCTTTGGTACCACGTTGCGACTGGACCAACCCCGCCTTGTTCAGAATCCACATCAGCTTGCCGGCATTCGCAACTGAAATACCTTCCAGCCGCGCAATCTGCGCCAGGGTCAGCGACTCGTCCTGCATATCGGCACGCGCGAGTTGCAGCAAGCAGCGCAATCCATATTCTTCTTGTGCAGATATCTTCATGGTGCTTCCCGGAACGAATGCAGTCTAACCAATCCTTACTTTTAAGTCAACATTGGGTAAATGCCTGTGTTCGTTGAACATGGGTACCACTAACAGCAGTCTCGGTGAGCTATAGGATGAAGTTGAAATCGATGTAGCCACTGACGCGAACGGGCTGACCCTGGTTTAAAGAGGGCGCAAAAACCCATTGTCTGGCGGCGCTTTCAGCGGCAACGCGCAGGATCGCCGGCCCATCGGATTTAGGCACCTCGACAACCTTGCCACTCTCATCGATAACCACATACACGCGCACCATGCCTGCCAGGCCCATTTGTCGAGCGACAGCGGGATAACGTGGCATTACTCTCCTCGATGCGATGGCATTCAGTGAGCCCTTGTCGATGGCTGTTGCAGTGGCAGGAGCAGGAGTTGGATTCGGAGCAACGTTCGGCCCGGCGAGAGGCTGATCAGATTGCTGTTCGACTGAGCTACTATCAGCGGCGTGGTTCGACTCGGATTGCGGTTGCGGTGTTGTATTGGCGGCGGGCGTGGATGTTTTTCGCGGTGGCAGAACAGGCATTGCGCCCAGGGAAGCGACCTGCGTCTGCGACGACGCCAAAACTTCGCGCACGCTCGAATATTCCGCTGACCAGGTGGCTTGATCTTCCGCGTCCTTCGCTAACGCCAGTCGCAGTCCCAGCACGTCTTCCAACAATGACAGCGAGTCGTAGGCCTTGCGCTCACTTGAGATAGTCTTGGCCTGTGCCACCATGCGTTCGATTAGCGCTCGCAGGCGATTCAAATCGCTCGCAGCTTCGGGCTGGAGGTTTACATCGGTGACGCTTATACCAAAACTGCGATAACGTGAAAGGTGACTGCGGGCGCCGTTGATAGCCTGTCCGGCAAGGGCAAAATAGGCCCGCAACGAATCTTCAGTACGGCCCGTCTCAGACTTGAAACTTTCATCGAGCAACGCCTCGGCGCGCATATAATTCCCTGCTTCCAGGTAATCATTCATGAGCATGACCGAAGTGATGTTCCGCAGGGCAGGATCTTTGGCCGCGGCTCTAATAGATTCGAGTTCAGTCGCCGCCGTCTCTAACTGGTGAGCGGCCATCAGCGCCTTGGCGCGCTCGATACGACTCTGGTCTATTTCAGCAGTCTTTCCGGCATCAATTAAAGATTGGGCCTGCAGGCTCGCGCAGCAAAGGAAAACAATTACCAGAATGGGGGCGAATTGCAGACGGCAGGGGCCGGAGGGAAAGATTCGTTTCACTAATTAACTCCTATAAATGCAAAAGCGAGCGTAAAACGCTCGCTTACGACTTCATCAAAATTTTCGGGGTTATTATGGTCAGAACAGCGGCAGATGGCAAGTCCCCATGCAAGCTGGTGGCTATTGTCCGATAAGCTTTAGCTTGTCGTAACGCCGCGAAAAGCCAACGTTTATCGCGGCAGTAGAGCTTTAGCTTGTCGCGACCCTTCGACAAACTAAAGTATCGGACAGGCAAGCTATGGCTGGGTTCCAAGACTACCCAAACTTCGGGCCACCTGGTCGCGGAATCTCCGCGCACTCGCCTTAATTTCCTCTTCATTCAGCGTCAACAGTCTGCGGTCGCGCATCACAATGCGGCCATTGATTATCACGGTTTCTACATCGTTTGCTTTGGTTGCGTAGACGAGGTCGGAATAGACGTTATAAAGAGGAATTTGATTAAGCGAGTCGCGTTCGACTATGACCAGGTCAGCCCGCTTCCCTTTTTCGATCGAGCCAATTTCATTTTCCAGGTGCAAGGCTGCGGCTCCGCGAATGGTGGCCAATTCAAAAGCCTCTTTTGCCGACATCACCTTGGGATCACCGCTGAAAACTTTATGAAGTTTCGCCGCCGTATCCATCTCTTCCCACATGTTCAAGTCGTTGTTGGAAGCAGCTCCGTCTGTTCCCAACCCTACCAGCAAACCGCGTTTTAGCATCTCAGGGACCGGCGCCACGCCTGAAGCGAGCTTCATATTCGACTGCGGGTTGTGGACTATTCCCACGCCAGTTTGTTTCAGCACGCCGAGCTCCTGTTCGCTGGGCCATACCACATGCGCCGCGATGACTTTGTCGCTGAGAAAACCAATGCGCGCCAGGTAGGTTATCGGGCTGGCGCCTTTTGCCTTGATGCTGTCATCAACTTCTCGCTTCGTTTCCGAAATGTGGGTAACGATGGGGGCGCCCGTACGATCAGAAAACGCGCGCACGGCCTTGAGGTGTTCTTCAGAGACTGTATAGGGCGCATGCGGTGCGATCGCCGGAACAATCAGTTCGTGCCCTTTCCATTTTTGAACGAACTTTGCGACGTAGGCCATTCCTTCCGCGTTCGTCTTGTTGTCAGCCACCGGGAAATCAATAATGGTTTCGCCGAGAACTGCGCGCACACCTGCTTTTGCAGTTTCATCTGCAATCGCATCTTCGAAGTAATACATGTCGCAGTAGGTCGTCGTGCCGCCGCGAATCATTTCCGCCAGTCCCAGACGCGTGCCCACGCGAACAAATTCTTCTGAGACATTTTTAGCTTCCGCTGGAAAGATATATTTCGTCAGCCAGTCCTGCAGGTCCAGATCATCCGCCAGACCGCGAAACAGCGTCATAGGAATGTGCGTGTGGCCGTTGATAAGCCCGGGAACGATCAATTTTCCCGCTGCCTCAACCGTTTGTGCCGCCGAGTATTGCGAGGCAATCTCTCTTCGCGTGCCAACCGCGACAATGCGACCGCCAGCCACGGCGATACCAGCATCCTGAATTACTCGACGCTGCTGGTCCATCGAGACCAGCGTTCCACCTAACACTAAAATCTCAACTTGCTTCATGCGGCGGCCCCTCCGCTGAGCGCTAACGGGCAAACAATATGCAAAAACAACGGTGGCAAGCGTAATGACGACAAGAATTTTCTTTGACATATAACTGAACCTAATCGCGATCAGGTTGGTTGCTCCCCTCCCTCTGGTAGGGGCTGGGGAGGGGCGAAGCTGTCGCGCTAAAAACCCTCTCCCCAACCCTCTTCCAAATGGAGAGGGAGAAAGGCTTCACACTCTAATCCTTATTAACGCTCAGGAAGCGAGCATCGAATGCCCGTGGCAACAATTCCTTTATGGAACATTCCTGGGTTTCGCCTTGCAAGTTAGCGAGAACGATTTTCGCGTTCTTGGCAAACTCCCAAATAATCTGCCGGCAAGTGCCGCAAGGAGGCGTCAGCGTTTCGGTGTCGGCGACGATCGCCAGTTCTGAAAAGTCGCGCTCGCCTTCCGACAACGCTTTCCAAATGGCAACACGTTCGCCGCACACAGTTAAACCGTAACTGGCGCTCTCAATGTTGGAACCGGTATAAATTTTCCCCGCTTTGGTCCTGACTGCGGCGCCCACGAGAAAATTTGAAAAAGGAGCGATTGAACGTAATCGAGCAGTTTTTGCTGTTTCGATTAATTCCTGCAAACTCTCTGCAATCAAGATTGGCCTCCAACTGAGGTTAAAGCGCCGGCCAACCTCTCGCGAATTTTTCCACTTATCAGATCGATGCTCACTAAATTATGCCCACCTTCCGGAATGATGACGTCAGCGTACCGTTTGGAAGGTTCGACAAACTGCATGTGCATGGGTCGAACCGTTCCGATGTATTGCTCAATCACAGATTCTATCGTACGACCGCGCTCGGCAATGTCACGGCGCAAACGGCGGATGAAACGAATATCGTCGGGCGTATCGACGAAAACTTTGATGTCCAGCTGTTCGAGCAACCGCGGCTCCGCGAAGATCAATATACCTTCGACAATAACGATCGGCTTGGGATCAACCGCGCGCGTCTCGTTCAAGCGCATGTTGGTGCGAAAATCGTAAATCGGCAGATCAATCGGTTCGCCGGCGCGCAGCTTGCGCACATGATTCACGAGCAAATCATTGTCGAGCGCGTCAGGATGATCAAAGTTTGCGACTTGCCGGTAGTCCAGCGGCAGGTCCTTTAAGTTGCGGTAATAGGAATCCTGCTGGATGAAGACGACTTCGCTCGCGCGCACCGTCTCTAAGATGCGATTGGCTACGGTAGTCTTCCCTGAACCGGTTCCGCCGGAAATGCCGATGATTAAACTCAAAAATTCTCCATGCTGACAACGCCTCCACCCGCGTAGCGGGTGGGAGCAGAAAGCCTGGGGTGGAGCGAAGCGCAACCCCAGGACAACGTTCGTTAAGAAATCTAAGCGCGCGGAGCGCGCGATAGCCGAAAACCCTACGAGAATTGGTGCAACCGGCCTTCGCCCACTTCGTGGGCTTCACTTCTCTTTGCTCGGACAATCCTGGGATTTCGCTCCGCTTCACCCCAGGCTTTATGCTATCGCCGCGCTCCGCGGGCTGTTGTCACTAAGGCAGCTTCGCGATGACTCGCCTGAGCAACTGCGCAAACGTAGCCCGCACGCGTTCGCCAGTTTCCATCACTTCCGCATGGTTAATCGGCTCTTCACTGATGCCGGCTGCCATGTTTGTGATGCACGAGATACCAAGCACCTTAATGCCCATCTGTCGCGCGACGATTGCTTCAGGCACAGTGCTCATGCCCACCGCGTCGGCGCCAAATGAGCGCAGCATGTGAATCTCGGCGGGCGTTTCATAACTGGGTCCGGCCAGGCCTGCGTAAATTCCGCGGCGCAGGCTGACGCCCAATTCGCGCGCTTCTTCAATTGCCAGCTCCTGCAACTCACGCGAGTACACTTCAGTCATGTCGGGAAAGCGTGGGCCAAAACGCTCGTCGTTCGAACCGCGCAACGGGTTCACCCCCATCAGATTCAGGTGATCGCTGATGACCATTAAGGCTCCCTGACTCAGTTGCACATTAACGCCACCCGAGGCGTTCGTAAGTATCAACGTATCGATGCCCAGCAGTTTGAAGGTTCTAATCGGGAACGTGACTTGCTCGAGCGAATAGCCTTCGTAAAAGTGTACACGGCCCTGCATAGCCAACACGTTCTGATTTTCAACCTTGCCAATAACTAAACGGCCGGCGTGGCCCTGCGCTGTTGAAGAGACAAAGCCAGGAATCTCGTGGTAAGGAATCGCAGTCGGGTCTGCAAACTCATCGGCAAAGCCACCTAAGCCGCTGCCCAGCACCAGCGCGACACGCGCGCTTTCCCTAGTCCGCGCGCGAATCGCCTTAGCGGCCTGTTCAGCGCGAGAATACAAATCCGTTTCGGCCCGGGCTTCAGACACGTTTCCATTCATCAGTTCATTACCTGAAATACGCCGCGCGTTATTTTTCCTTTTGGTAGGGGATGCCAAGTGCACGCGGCGGTCGCGACGAGCCAATGAAGCCGGCGAGCACAATAATCGTCAAAAGGTAGGGGACCATTTGAATGAACTGGACGGGAATGTCATCACCAGGCGCTTGCCGCAGCAAGGTGGCAAAGAAGGCTGGCAGTTTTATCGCGCCCTGCATCTGAATCGAAACTGCCTCAGTGAAACCAAACAGGAGACACGCCAGTAGCGTCTGCACCGGCCGCCACTTGCCAAAAATCAGGGCGGCCAGGGCAATGAAGCCGCGGCCCGACGTCATGTTTCGCGTGAACAAAGACGATTGGCCAATTGAAAGATACGCGCCGCCAATTCCTGCGAGCGCGCCGGACAGCAGCACGCCGCAGTACTGAATCCGCGAAACGTTGACGCCGGCCGCATCTGCAGCCTCGGGATTCTCGCCGACCGAGCGCACCCTTAAGCCGAAGGGAGTTTTATAAAGAACGTACCAGGTCAAGGGCACCAGCACGAACGCGATAATAATTGGCGTCCAGGGAATGAGATGGTCTTTCGGAATTTGCGGAGTGGAACCGGAAGAGAGAAAGAACGCCCCACTCAAAAAAGCAGGCAAGCCTAGCATCAAAATATTAATCGCCGTTCCCGTAACTACCTGATCCGCCTTGTACCGAATCGAAGCTATCGCATGAATACCGGCTATCAGCATCCCGGCAGCCATACCGGCGGCTAACCCTACAAAAGGATTGCCAACGGCATAGGTTACCGCTGCGGCAGTGAATGCTCCGGCCAACATCATGCCCTCAAGAGCGATATTGATAATGCCTGCTCGCTCAGAAAACATTCCGCCCAATGCTGCCAGGATTAACGGCGTAGCGAGCCGTATGGTGGACCAGATAAG